>CAILBF010000140.1 GCA_903832395.1 uncultured Actinomycetes bacterium
AAGGTTTTCAATAGTGCGGTGAAGATAGGAAACTGCGTGTTCTTCAGAGGTCAGTTCAGGGGCTGCAAGCATCACCTTAATAAAGGCATCTTGAACAACTTCTTCTGCGCGAGTGGAATCCTTCAAAATACGAAGGGCATGGGCATGAAGTTCGAAGCGGTGCGCTGTGTAGAAAGCGCCCAACTGAGCAATACTCCAGAGCTCTGGGCTCTGTGTTGCTAGCTTCTTAGCCTTCATGGGAAGAACTCCTTGATAACCGGTTTGTCGTGCAGAGTCAGCCGTCGCTGCCTCTATCCCCTACTACGTACGGGGTAGCTATTTGTCGCGGTGATGGGACAAATCGGACATTTAGAAATTACCTAAAATCCGAAGAATCAAATTCTATCTGAAGATCCAGGAATCTTTGGGATTTAAGCTCAATCTGAGCATACAGGACCCCCTTTTCCCACTTCTGGGGCCAAAGGGGGTTAAAACAAATTTCTTTTAAAGCCCGGCTTTGCAGTGATTGGCCTTAATCGCAGCTATGACCTTATCCAGAGAGACTTGAGAGGCATTGAGTTGCTTGGTATAGGTTGTTTTATCAGGCTCACTCATTGAGCTCACAAGACTGCGCTGTTGGTTAATCGAATCCTGGCTATTTTGAGCTGCAGCCCAATAACTCAAACACGTCTTTAGAGTCCATGTTGGCGCAGATGCTCCGGCAACTGATGGATTTATCTTGCAAATATAGGCCTTGCTTACGCCTTTTACCTTCACGGTGCTAGAGGCACCCGCGGTGGAACAAGCTGCACCATTCACAATTGAGGCAGCGTGGGCAGTGCCTGCAAATCCGCAAAGAATCAGGGCAAGAGCCGCAACTAGAGAGGGTATCGACTTTTTCATAAATTAATGCCTTTCGGTAGAAGTGGAACTGTACAACAGGGAAACTTTTACTTATTTCTTTACTTTATAGCCTGTAGGGCACTTTATACCTACAAATATCTTACTTTTCCCGGCCTTCACACAGACAATCTTCTTTTGAATTACTTGGGTGCCTGTAACAAGAACTGTTTGAGTAAGTGAAGTAGGTGCAATCGTTGTACTTCCAGATTGAAGTGCTTTCACTTCACAATTCCCTGACTTCACAAAGTTAAGCGAGCTTCCTGTGACTGAACAAATCGATGGGGAGTCTGATTGGAAGGAGACGGGTAGACCACTTGATGATGTTGCGGAGAGAATGAGGGATCTACTACCTAGTGAGGCGCTTGATGGAGTTGTAAATGAAATGATTTGAGGAGTGCGAGAAATTTCAAATGAAAGTGTGTAAACATCGGAGGCAAGATTGGTTAGCGTTGCAGGGGACGAGTAATTAAGTGTGCAAGTTCCACCGCTAATTACCGTTATATAACTACCTGCGCCATAGCAAACAGATGGTGTTAAGGAAATCGGGGAAATATAACCTATTGGTCCATAAACAAGCGGTCCAGGAACCTTCAAAGGCAATGCTGTCGAACTTTGAGTTGGTATTACACCCAAACTATATGTTGGTTTTACTCGAGCAGTAGTAATCGTGACTACTTGAATATCTTTATATAACTGATAGTCAGCCGTTTGATCTGTATAAACCGTGAAGGAGCATATTCCTACAGAAATTAATGTAAGAGTATTACTCCCAGCAGAGCAAGTTGCAGGAGTTGCTGATGTCACCTTGAGTGTGAGGGTTGGGACTTTTAACTCGTAATAATCTTTTATATTGATTATCTCTCCGACTTTCCATATTGGACCCGCGACGGAAGTGAATTTAGGATCAACAAAGCTATTTCCAAGTAAGTTATTAAATGCTGGGCCACTAAAAGTAGGGTATGAAAAATTCAAAAATCCCGCCGCCCGGACAAGCAAGTAATTTGGAGCACCAACAACAGAAGAAGTGGTGGTTGCTAAAAGCGTGGGTGTTGAATACCCGTTGCTGCCATCAGCATTCAGACCAGTAAGGGGGTTTGCTGATGCACTATAAATTCCTGCGGGGACAGTAGTTGGAATTACTAAAGCCCCGTGAAATGTTACTTGCGCAAGTGAATAATTAATTGGGGAATCTGTCCTCAGCAGGGTCGCTGATAAGGATACTCCAGAATTGTTCGTCAGGGTCACTCGTGTTTGGGCAGATGCAATTCCAGTCGGGTTGCTAACTACTAAGTCAAAAGTTACCGTGTTATTTTGTTGAGAAATATCAATCGAAGAAGGTGTCATCGTAAAACTTACGACCACAGGTTGCTGGGGGCTATCTGCAATGGAAAGCCCAGGTACCCCGATCGAAATAGCGACGCCTAAGGCGAAAACTAGAAAAGCACGGATTGCCTGAAACTTTAGCTTCATCGTTACCCCCGAACAGATACTCAAACCTACCATCTTAGGTAAATTTCTTACAAAATGCCCACGAAAAGCTGTACCGCTAGTCGTGGATAACTCATTGAATGGCAAGTATTCTCTGTCTATGAGCAAAATGATGCGTATTGGGGCCCGACAAGCCGAAAAGTGGATTATTTGGGGCGGCTGCCTAATTACACTTTTCTTTTGGACGGCATTTAACGATCCATTTAACGCCCCTAAGAGCTGGATTTTAAGTGTCGTTGGATTTTGGCTATTTGGTTGGATTATTTTTCAATTTAAAAATCAGTGGGAGATAAAGCCACTAAAGTGGGCAACATTGCTCTCGGGAATCTACATAATAACCCTTGGAATTTCATTTATTGCTAGCGGCAATAAGTACATTAGTTTTTTTGGTGAATATCAGCGAAGAACTGGGTTTTTGACATACTTTTGCTTGATTATCTTCTTTCTTTCAAGTAGTTACATATTCCGACTAGATAACGTTCGCATACTGGAAACCGCGCTTATCATAATTGGATTTATTTCTGCATTTTATGGACTTTTGCAACATTACCACCATGACTTTGTTCCTTGGAGCAATCCTTATAACCCAGTCTTAAGCACATTGGGAAATCCTGATTTTGCTGCTGCTGTAATGTCCATGTTCCTAGTAGCAAACTTTGGTGTGGCGCTTCAATCCAATCGACCGACCTGGTTGAGAAGCATAACTGCACTAAATTCTCTCTTCTTACTTGTTGTCATTCAATTTTCTCAAGTGAGACAAGGTCTACTCACTTCAGTATTGGGTGTTTCACTCATACTAATTATTTGGCTTTATCAGCGGAAAAAATATATCTCTTACGCTGCAGCGGGCTTTCTCGTAGTGGCAGGTTCTCTCTCGCTTGCCGGGATGCTCAATAAAGGACCACTAATTAAATATTTCTACAAGACATCGGTGAGCTATCGGGGCGACTATTGGCGAGCAGGATGGAACATGTTCCTCCACCATCCACTATTTGGAGTTGGTCCTGACCGGTTTGGAGCGTACTTTCGCCAGTACCGCGACCTAAAAGAGGTAACTCGCCGTGGGCCGAATGTAGTCTCAAATGCTGCGCACAATATTCCAATTCATTTAGCGGCGACTGGTGGCATTTTCGTGTTGCTAGCATTTTTATCCTTCACGGCATTCATCCTTTGGCGCGGCCTATTAACAATTAAGAATTCACGTGGTGATCAACAGATATTGGCAAGTATTATCTTTGCAATTTGGATTGTATATGAAGCACAATCCCTGATATCAATTGACAATATTGGTATTGCCATTTGGGGCTATATTCTCGGAGGAATAATAGTCGGCATATCTGTCAAAACTCCAAAGGAAAGCAATAGGCAACCACGTGAACGAATTCTTCAGCCATTGATTTCTGGCCTACTTTCACTGATCTTTTTAATTATTTCTATATTTTTCATGGGCGCAGAATCCTCTGCACATATATTAAATACAATTCCCATCCCTCGGACCCAATCGGACCTTAATGCCTATGAAATTGCAGCTCAGCGACCGCTTAATTATGTTTTTAAAGAGCCTACCTTCGTTTTAATTCACGCTCAAGACCTAGCTCAGGGTGGGAATTTCCAAGACGCAATTCAAGTGCTTCAAAATATGAAAGAGGCTGACCCACACAACTTTGAAGCGCAAAACTTCTTAGCAAAAATATATGAATATCAAAAGAATTGGGCGAAGGCGATCGCTGTTCGCTCAGGAATTATCAAATTAGATCCGCATAACTATGCAAATCTTTTGCAACTTGCTGAAGATTACAAAGCTGCAGGAGATCTTATCAATGCAAAACCAATTGCAACCTTAATTACCTTGATTGCTCCAAATACAGAAGAGGCTAAGCAAGCGTTGACCGATTTCGGGAAATAGATGTGAAAGTATCTATTGTAGGACAAGGTTATGTTGGACTTCCCTTAGCAATTGCAGCAACAAATGCCGGGCATGAGGTTTCTGCTGTTGATTTAGATTCAACAGTTGTTGAGCAAATAAATTCTGGAAAATCACGGATTGAAGATATTTCTGATCTAAGCATAAGAAATGCATTAGGTACTAATCGCTATAAAGTTTCATCGAGCTTCACGTTAATAAATGAAGCTGATCTAGTGGTTGTATGTGTGCCTACACCCCTAACTCGTAATCACGAACCGGATTATTCTTATCTAGAATCGGCCGTGACCTCAATTTCGCAGAACCTTAACGAGGGGGCTCTGGTTATTATTGAATCAACGGTTTCACCTGGGGTCACTAGGAGTCTGGTCGCAAATATTTTGAATAAATCTGGAAAAAGATTTGAGCTAGCGTATTCTCCAGAAAGAATTGACCCCGGAAATAAAAAATGGACTGTCACCAATACTCCGAAGCTAGTCGCGGGTATAACTGATTCATCTACTCAACGGGCTCTTGATTTCTATAAGACATTTGTAGATCAGGTAATTACGGCTACTTCTGTTGAAGTGATTGAGACTGCTAAGTTACTGGAAAATAGCTTTCGCCTAATAAATATCTCATTTATGAACGAAATAGCAGAATTTTGCTGGAAGATGAAACTTGATGTACGTGAAGTTATAGAAGCTGCGGCAACTAAGCCATATGGATTTATGCCATTTTATCCAGGAGTAGGGGTAGGTGGGCACTGTATTCCGGTCGATCCTTCATACTTATCTGCCAAAGCTAAAGAAATTGGGGCTAGTACCAGCTTTATTGATTTAGCAAACAAGATAAATCTTTCTCTTTCCTCTTATTTCACTGTAGTTGCCACTGAGCTACTTGGAAGTTTGAAGGGTAAGAAAATTATCGTGGTTGGTGTTGCCTATAAGCCTGACGTCTCAGATGTCCGTGAGGCGCCATCTTTAGATCTTATCAAGGCACTAAGAAACGAAGGGGCGGACGTTTCTTGGCATGATCAACTTGTCAAAGAATGGATGGGGGAAAAATCTTCCAGACTCAGCGCTGATTACGACTTAGCAATTATAGCCAATCCGCACACTGGAACTGATCTTACACAACTAGGTGCTGTTCGTATTTTAGATACACGCGGGGGTTACTAATGCGATACCTAGTGACAGGAGGGGCAGGATTTATTGGCTCACATATTTGCGATGCCCTGATTCAGCGAGGCGACTCTGTGGTTGTACTCGATGATCTTTCAACGGGAAATAAGAAGAACATAGAACTCCTAATCTCCAATCCCGCGTTTAAGCTAGTTAAGGGTTCAATTCTTGATACATCAGCGGTTGAAAGCACCGTGAAATCTGTTGACCACGTGCTTCATTTTGCGGCCGCTGTGGGCGTTTTTACAATTGTAGATAAGCCACTTGAATCTCTCATGACGAACATTCGAGGAACAGAGAATATTCTTGAAGCAGCCCATATGCATGGTAAGGAAGTTCTGATTGCTTCTTCTTCTGAGGTTTATGGGAAGAATGTAGGTGGCGCACTTCATGAGGAGTCAGATCGGATTGTGGGCTCTCCACTAAAAAGCCGTTGGTCATATTCAGAGGCTAAAGCTATTGATGAATCGATGGCTTACTTCTTTTACCAAGAGAAGAAAC
>CAILBF010000141.1 GCA_903832395.1 uncultured Actinomycetes bacterium
ACCTAGCTGTTCAGGTGTTGTCTTAGCTGGGTCGAGTTCGGCAGTTACAACGCCGCGCAACATAACCAGCAAGCGATCAGACATTCCGATTAGCTCCTCAAGATCTGCAGAGATTAAAACGATTGCCATTCCTTTTTCGCGTGCCCTGCGAAGCTCTTCCCAAATCGCACCTTGGGCGCCAACATCTACGCCACGTGTTGGGTGGGCTGCAACGAGTAGTGCGGGAGCTTTGCTCATTTCACGTCCGACAATAAATTTCTGTTGATTACCACCCGATAGCGCCGTCGCTAAAGTCTGTGGCCCGGGTGCACGAACATCAAACTCTTTCATGATGCGGGTAGTGTCGGCGATTGTTGCTTTTTTATCTAAAACAAAGCCACGCATAACTGGTTTAGAACGCTGATGTCCGAGGATTCGGTTC
The DNA here is from genome assembly GCA_903832395.1 of uncultured Actinomycetes bacterium. GTDB lineage: Bacteria > Actinomycetota > Actinomycetes > Nanopelagicales > Nanopelagicaceae > Planktophila. The sequence goes on from CAILBF010000141.1 coordinate 422, forward strand.
TCCCACAAAGGAGAGTTCATCATGAGGGCCTGACGCTGACGATCTTCGGGGATAAAGCCAATACCTAAATCATGGCGATTCGCAACGCTTAAGTGGTCGATGGATTCACCATTAAATGCGATTGAACCCGTATATTCGCGCAGACCCAGGATTGCTTCAACTAGCTCGGCCTGGCCATTACCCTCTACGCCGGCTATACCAACTACTTCGCCGGCATGTAAATTAAAAGTTATATGTGAAATCAAATCGCGGCTACCTGTTGATGTCGGAATTGAAACATCTTTAAGCGCTAACGCAACTTGGTCGCGGCGAGTGACGCCATGAGTAGTTGGTTGCGGCAGCTCACTGCCAACCATGAGTTCGGCTAATTGGCGTGCAGTTATATCCTTTGATTTTACTTCAGCAACGGTTGAGCCTTGTCGAACAACTGTAACGTCATCTGCAACACGTAAAACCTCATCTAATTTATGTGAGATAAAAATGATGGCCATACCTTCGGCGCGAAGACCTTCGAGTGCATTAAATAGATCATCGACCTCTTGTGGCACAAGAACGGCAGTTGGTTCATCAAAAATTAAAATACGGGCACCGCGGTATAGAACTTTTAAAATCTCAACACGCTGGCGTGCTCCGACGCCGAGTTCTTCAACCAAAATATCTGGATCAATTTCAAGGCCATAGGCCGCCGACATTTCAGCGATCTTTTTGCGCGCTGCAACAAAATCAATTGTTACTCCATGCTTTGGTTCAGATCCAAGAATGATGTTTTCAAGAACCGTAAAGTTATCGGCCAACATAAAATGTTGATGGACCATTCCAATGCTTGCATCGATTGCATCATTTGGATTCTTAAAATGTACGGCCTTGCCATTAACTAAAATCTCGCCACTATCCGGGCGCTGCATTCCGTATAAAATCTTCATTACAGTGGATTTGCCCGCGCCATTTTCACCAACGAGGGCGTGAACTGTGCCAGTTTCTACGCTCATGGACACATCTTTATTGGCGATGACCCCAGGAAAGCGTTTGGTGATGTGCCGTAGTTCAACTGCAACTGACACTTATGTGGTCTCCCTCAGTTGAATAAAAACGTTTGGCCCAACAAGGAGATTTAACTCCATTGCCGGGCCAAACGCCACTTCTTCTAACCTTTATCTCAATTTGAGAATTAAGGCTTTGTTGGAACCTTGATCTTTCCTGACTTGATTCCAGCAGCTGCGGCATCAATTTGTGACTTGTACTTAGTGATGTATCCACCAGAGTATGAGACGCCAACGCCATCAAGTGCTAGATCATAGTGACGACCATAGATGCCAGCCTTGGCATCTAAAACGTCGTTAACAGATGATCCTGCAACAGAAGTTGCGATTACATCGTAGACAGCACGGTCAACGCGCTTGATCATTGATGTGAGCATGTTCTTCTTTTCTGCAGCTGAAGCTGTTAGGTACTGATCGGAGTCAACTCCGATAGTCCAAACCTTAGTACCAGCCTTTGCAGCATCGGTTGCAGCTGCGAAGTTACCCGCACCTGATCCACCAGCAGCTGAGTAAATAACATCGACGCCCTTATCGATCATTCCCTTAGCAATAACCTTTGCCTTAGCTGGGTCATTGAAGCCAGAGAAATCAGGGAACTCAGTTACGTACTTAGCATCTACTGTTGCAGACTTCTTAGTTGCCTTAACACCAGCAACGAATCCTGCTTCAAACTTCTGTAGTAGTGGAATGCGAACTCCACCGATGTAACCGATCTTTCCTGACTTTGATGCAAGTGCTGCTGCAACGCCAGCTAGGTATGAACCCTGCTCTTCAGCGAATACAAGAGATGCAACGTTAAGAAGATCAACTGATGCATCATCAACAATTCCAAATTGTGTATTTGGGTAGTCTGAAGCAACTTTCTTAAGTGGGCCAGCGTAAAGGAAGCCAACTGCAATAATTGGGTTGTATCCAGCAGCTGCAAGCAAGCGGAGCTTGTCTTCGCGCTCTGAATCTGAACCTGTAGTTACAGTGATTTCCTTAGCAGTGACGCCAAACTTCTTCTTAGCTAGTGCTAGACCAGCTGCTGCTGAATCGTTGAATGACTTATCGCCACGTCCGCCGATGTCATAAGCAATGCCTACTTTAACCTTTGATGCTGCCGTTGCTGATGGTGCAACAAATGCAGTAACTGCAAGAGTTGTTGCTGCCACAACTGCTACAAGACGAAATATCTTCTTCAATTTTCCTCCAAGGG
>CAILBF010000142.1 GCA_903832395.1 uncultured Actinomycetes bacterium
AATGCTTAGCAAAGCTCTGGGTGTAGTGGGCAATTAATAGACCTTGGCCAACGGAGGCAGCGGCTTGCTGAGTCGCTAAATCTTTTGGCCGTGAAGTTAATCCGAGAGGCGCAAGGCCTGCAGCGATTGCACCCGATGAAATGACAACGACTTCTGCGCCACGCTTTTTACATGCAGCGACAACTGCAGCAAGTTTTTCAACTGCTGAATCATCTAACTGCGAACCGGCTTTACCGGTGAGTGAGGACGAGCCAATCTTGATGACGATGCGTTTTGCAGAGGTAACCTGCGCTCGGCTCACTTGGCATCTCCATCCTCTGACTCTTGCTTAGTAATCGGTGGTGAAAGTTTAGGTGTGTGAGGGTCAGATACGTTGTACTCCCACTGCTTGGCGATTTCATCATCGCTCAAAATATCTTCTACTTCTACGCGCTCACTCTGCGCCCATGTCGACTCAAGGCGTGAGTCCTCGCCGCGACGGTGCAAGTGACCTGCTAATTGCTCAGCTCCAGCCTCAATCGTTGGCTCCCAATCAAATACAACTTCGGTTGCGCCATCGCCAATGCGAACTTCGCTACCGGCAATTGCACCCTTTTTGAAGAGCTCTTTTTCAACGCCGAGTTGGGCAAGTCGATCGGCTAAGTAACCAATAGCTTCAGCATTCTTAAAGTTGGTCTGACGTACCCAGCGCTCAACTTTTTTACCGCGCACAGTAAATGATCCATCGGCATTTGCTTTAACGGCAAAGCCTGAATCATCGACGGCAACTGGACGCAAGACAATTCGAGTACGTTCTTCGACGACTGCTGCTGCGCGATCCTTTTGAACTAAGCGCGCCATTGCATACGTTAACTCTCGCAAACCAGCGCGTGATGCCGCCGATACTGGATAGACCTCATAGCCCTTTGCACGAAGCTCGTCGGCGACCATATCTGACATTGCTTGGCCATCAGGTAAATCAATTTTATTCAGTGCAATGATGCGAACGCGATCTTCAAGACCACCATAGAGAGCTAACTCATTCTCAATAACTTCTAGGTCGTGTATCGGGTTGCGGTCGGTCTCTAAAGTTCCGCAGTCCAAAACATGTACGAGCGCAACACAGCGCTCAACATGGCGCAAAAACTCGAGGCCTAAACCTTTGCCTTGACTAGCTCCTGGAATTAAACCTGGAACATCGGCAACCGTAAAGCGTGTCTCACCGGCTTGAACAACGCCTAAGTTTGGAACCAGCGTTGTAAATGGATAGTCAGCAATCTTTGGTCGCGCCGCAGAAATGGCTGCAATCAAAGAAGACTTACCGGCACTTGGAAAACCGACGAGAGCAATATCTGCAACTGATTTCAGTTCAAGTGAAAGCGTGCGCTCTTCGCCTGGTTCGCCAAGGAGAGCAAAGCCTGGTGCGCGACGCTTTGATGATGCAAGAGCTAAATTGCCAAGACCACCATGTCCACCTTGGGCGGCAATAAAAATAGTTCCATTGCCGATTAAATCTGCAATCTGCTCACCATTGGAATCGTAAATCACCGTTCCATTTGGAACGCCCAGAACTAAATCATCGCCTTGATATCCATCTTTGCGATCGCCATAACCTTGGTGGCCTGATGTTGCTTTTCTATGTGGGGAGTGATGAAAATCTAAAAGTGTCGTGACTGATGGATCAACGACTAGAACAATGTCTCCACCGCGTCCACCGTTACCGCCATCTGGCCCACCAAGTGGCTTAAATTTTTCGCGCTTAACGGAAACGCAACCATCGCCACCTTTTCCTGCGGTGGCATAGAGAGTCACACGATCAACAAAAGTTGCCATGTCTGTACTCCCTTCCCTAAAAAAATTAACACTGAAATAAAAAAGCGAGCCACGATTCGCGGCTCGCTCTTTTGTTGAGAAACCTAAATTAAGCGGCCGGAACCACGTTCACTACACGACGTCCGCGAGCGCGACCGAATTCAACTGCGCCTGCAGCAAGTGCAAACAGCGTGTCATCCTTACCGCGTCCAACGTTCTTACCTGGGTGAAAATGTGTTCCGCGCTGGCGAACCAAGATCTCGCCTGCATTAACTTCTTGTCCACCAAAACGCTTGATTCCAAGGTACTGTGGATTTGAATCGCGACCGTTACGTGTCGAGGAGACACCCTTCTTACTTGCCATTTACTGTATCTCCCTTACTTCGCGCCGCTGATAGCGGTAATTTTTACGCGTGTGAGCTTTGCACGAAAGCCTTGACGACGACGGTGGCCTGTCTTGTTCTTGTAACGCAAGATGTCGATCTTTGGTCCCTTAGTCTCTTCAAGAACTTCGCCAGTTACCTTAACTGCGGCAAGGGCTTTAGCATCGGTAGTAACCGTTGCACCATCTACTAGCAACAGGGCAGGAAATGAGACAGTTGCACCAACAGCAGCGGCCATACGATCGACGGTTACTGTGTCGCCAACTGCGACTTTTTCCTGGCGTCCGCCAGCTTTAACGATTGCGTACACGTGTTACTCCAGTTCAATTAAGCCCGTTCAAATGGCGACGAGCAGAGGATAAGAGTACGGAAGAGCGCCCCCTACGGTCAAATTGCCTTATTTACCCGATTGGGCCTTGGCGATTCGGGTTACCGCCTTCTCTAGAGCATAAATCGGATCACTTGCCGCCCCTTTGACCTCGGCATCGGCCAGGGCAATTGCTCCCACCGCATCGGCGAGGGCTCCGGGACTCCAGCTATGTAGTTGGCGGCGGGCTTTATCTATTTGCCACGGGGCCATACCTAGTTGACCCGCTAATTCAAAAGATTTAGTACCGCGATTGGCACCGGAGACTTTTGCTAAAGATCGAAGTGATGAAGCGATTGCACTTGTAATCATCACTGGGTCGGTGCCAGTTTCAAGCGCACTACGAAGTGCAACGAGGGCTGCAGAGAGATTGCCATCCAACGTTGCATCGGCGACGTCAAAGCCAGTCGTCTCAACTCGCCCTTGATGAAACTTGTCGATCATTACTTCATCGATAACACCAGATGGTGCATCGGCGGCGATCTGTGAAACGGCAGCTTGTAACTCGCGCATGTCACTGCCAAGCGCACCAACCAAAGCACTAACGGCGCCAGGTGATGCTTTGCGACCTAAATCTAGAAAGAGCTCCTTAACAAATGCCTCTTTCTCTGCCTCTTTCTTTAACGGTTCGCAGGCAATAATTTCAGGTTTAACTTTCTTAATGGCATCAAGTAAGGCCTTTCCTTTAACGCCACCTTTGTGAACAAAAACAACGGTCATAGTGGGATCGGGTGCAAGTAAATAACGTGTGATCTCTTCGCGATTATCTTCTGGCAAATCCTGCAAATCTCGCAGAATTAATGCGCGGTTCTCGGAAAACAGTGAAGGAGCAAGCGCGTCTGCAATATCGCCAACAATAGTTTCTCCAGCAAAGAGATTAGTAATTTCGCAGTTCTTCTCTTTTAACTCGGCAGTTAACTTATTAATTGCCCGGTCGGAGAGTGCGCCCTCTGAACCAAGGATGAGGTAGATGGCGTTCATATCGCTACCCCAATCGAAAGAGATTAAATCGGCCCTTACTTGTTCGAATCTTAAACCGATGGGCCACCGCTTTAATACTTATAGACCCACTGATATCGGTTCGGACAACTTCTGCCCCGAGTCTAGTCAACGCCTCAACGGTCTGTGGCGCAGGATGGCCGTATAGATTTTTAGCGCCAACGCTTATGACGGCAATCCGAGGTTTGAGGGCGGCCATGAGTTCTGCGTCTTGATATCTCGATCCATGGTGACAGACCTTATAAATATCAACGCCGACAAAATCCCTGATTAACTCATGTTGGGCAGGTGGCTCTAAATCACCGGCTGCAAATAGCGTGAAGTCAGTTGATGCAATCAGAACGCCAATGCTGGAGTTATTTACGGCCGAGCCATCGCCTGGCATCGAAGCAAAGACATGCGTGCCACTCGCCGGCCATAAAACTTTGATAGTGAACTGTGCAACTTGTGCAGTGAAACCGCGCTGTGGACTAATCATTTCTGTCTGCCTCATCATCGTTACAACATGTGCGCTCTCAATGAGTGGCTCGGCATTAGTACTCACCCAAACCTGCGATACATCTCGATTTTTAAGTGCACCACTTAATCCGCCCGCATGATCTGCATGAAAGTGAGAAAGGATTATGAGCGGAATTTCATTAATACCGAGAGCCTTTAAGCAGTGATCTTCTAGTAATGGATCCGGTCCAACATCTATAACTATTGCGCGGTGATGGCCGAGATTGAGAAGCATTGAATCCCCTTGTCCGACGTCGCAGTTAGCCACTTGCCAGTCCCCCGCTGGCCACCGCTGCAACCACGTGAGAACAAGAATTAATAACAGTGCAGCAATTGAAATCGTTCGAATATATTTCTTAAAGAGCCAGAGCGTTAAAGTTGCGACGGCAATAATAAGAAAACCAATAGTTCCGGTTCGAAGTGTTAGAACGGGAAAATTCGCCGCCCACTTTGCTACCCCTGCAATGAAGCCCGCAGGAAAACTTATAAACCAGATTAAAATACTGCTGATAAATGGGGCCAGAGGTGAAATGAGGGCTGCAATAAAACCCACAATCGTTATTGGTCCAACGGCAGGGGCGGCTAAAAGATTAGCCAGAACGCTTATTGGCGATAAATAACCTGAGAGAGCAACTAAAACAGGTGAACAGAAAACAATCGCGGCAATCGGAGGTGCTAACGCTTGCGCCAGTTTCTCCGGGATATATCGCGAAAGCCTTTCAACGATAACCGGAGCAAACAATAAAAGGCCGGTTGTTGCCATAACCGAGAGTGCAAATCCGGCATCACGTGCCTGCCAAGGATCTCCTATGACAACTGCGCCAATTGCAAAACCTAACGCTGGAAGTGAGTCCCGTCCGCGATGTGTGCCTTGTGCAATTAATAGAACCGCAGCCATGGCAGCTGCGCGCAAAACTGAGGGCGAGGGTCGAACGAGGGCGATGAAGCAGATTAGTGCAATCGCTGTTGCACTCAGACGTACGTTCAATCGCCTAAATAGAAACTGCATGCACCACAGGACAAAACTTGAAACGATTGCAAAGTTAGCTCCGCTGACGGCAACTAAATGCGTAAGACCAGAGCGCTTCATCGCCGTTTTAAACTCTAGAGTCTGTTTTGACGTATCGCCCAAAACCATTCCGGGAATCAGTGCGCCGGCATCACCATCACCCGATAATCTGCGCAACCCATATCGAATCGATGCCAAACTTCTTGCCCAGGTAGACGGTGGCGTCAAAACCTTCACTTTCGCATCAATGAGAACGAGGGCGCCCACTCTCCCCTCTTTACTAGAAACAATACGGGCAGTTGCGCTAAAACTCTGACCTGGCAGAAGCGCAAGCACGTCAGGGCGTGCAGTGATAACTCGGATTGGAATGCGCATTGCAAAAGAGGCAGTCTCTGTATGAACGTAAATTGCGCGGGCAATAAAACTGTAGTTTCCCGTTGTAGTTTGATTTGGATCTGTGACTACTTGGGCCATTAATTCAACGGATTGGCCGAAAAGTTTGGCGATGGC
>CAILBF010000143.1 GCA_903832395.1 uncultured Actinomycetes bacterium
ACCCACGAAACTTTCGTTTGCCGGTTTTCAAGACCGGTGCACTCGGCCGCTATGCGAGCCCTCCGTGGGAGAGGTTACCTGAATAAAGGACTATCCAATAATCGAGCTAATTTAGGCGGGCAGATCCAACAATTCCTCTATGACAATGGCGACGCCATCTTCATTGTGCGGAAGGGCAATGCCGCTTGAGAATTTGTGTCCATCTGGATGTCCATCGGCCATTGCAAACGAACGTCCACACCATTGCAACATTGAAAAGTCATTGGGGTTATCACCAAATGCGATGCAGTCTATAGCATCTATTTCTAAACGTCCCGCGACTTTTGCAAGCGTCTGGCCCTTGGAAATTCCTAAAGCCGAAATCTCAAGCAGGGATTCGTTTGCATTGGAATGTGTAACGGTCACTAATCCATCAAGTTCGCGAATACCAATCTCTAACATTTCATCCGATGTGAATTCGCCCCCGCTGCAGCGCGCTAACATTTTAAAAGCCGGACCTCTAACGGCATCTTCAATCTTTTCGACTCCCACATTATCTAAACCAATATCCCAGCGCGGTACATAACTCTTTTCGCGGTGGTAGTAGTCATGTGATTCAATGGCAAAAGAGATTGGTGGAACTACCGCTCTCATGCGCTGAGCAACTTCGATTTGAATCTCTTTGGAAATCATCCACTCTTCAGTGACAGTACTTGTTTTAAGGTCATACAACATGGCGCCATTGCCGCAGATTGCTTCACCAAAACCGAAGGCGTCTCGGATTTCATCCATCCAACGTGGAGGACGACCTGTGACGAAATAAATTTGTAGCCCCATCGCATGTGCTTTTGAAAAAGCAGCAATAGTGCGTGCTGAAATAGTTCCATCGTGTCGGACTATTGTTCCGTCTAAATCTGTTGCGATTAGTTTGGGGCGTTTACTCACACCAACTCAAATCGTTCTTTTCCTAAGAATGGTTGAAGTGCTTTAGGGATATTTACCGACCCATCTGCATTTTGGTGGTTTTCTAAAATCGCAACAATCATGCGTGGAATTGCAACTAAAGTTCCATTCAATGTGGCAACGGCTTTTGTGCCGTCAGCATCTTTAAATCGAATATTTAGTCGGCGTGCTTGGAACTCTGTGCAGTTCGATGTGCTTGTAACTTCACGGTAAGCGCTTTGGGTCGGAATCCAGGCTTCAATATCGAATTTTCGGTTAGCGCTCGAGCCTAAATCCCCGGATGCAACATCAATGACTCGATAGGGGATCTCCATCGCGTTTAGGAAATCCTTCTCCCATTGCAGTAAACGCTTATGTTCTTCCTTTGCCTGATCTGGGTGACAAAAAGAAAACATTTCAACTTTATCAAATTGGTGAACGCGAATAATTCCACGAGTGTCTTTGCCGTAAGTGCCAGCCTCACGCCGAAAACATGAGGAATAGCCAGCGTATCGAATCGGTAATTTCTCTGCAGGCAAAACTTCGTCCATATGAAATGCTGCTAATGGAACTTCACTAGTTCCGACCAAATAAACATCATCTTTTTCTAAGTGGTACACATTTTCTGCGGCTTGACCTAAAAACCCGGTGCCCTCCATAGCTACTGGGTTTACCAATACGGGTGGAATCACTGGAGTAAAACCCGTCTTTACGGCCGATGCAATTGCAAAGTTAACGAGTGCAAATTCAAGCATCGCACCAGAGCCGGTTAAATAATATGAGCGAGAGCCTGCAACTTTTGCGCCGCGTTCAGTATCAATTGCGCCAAGTAGTTTGCCGAGTTCGACGTGATCTTTAGCCTCGAAATCAAATGTGCGTGGAGTTCCGACGTGCTCTATAACTACAAAGTCTTCTTCTTTTCCAATTGGTGCAGCAGGATCTAAAACATTTGATAGCTGCATAACAAGTTTTTTAGTTGCTTCTTCTAGCTCTGCACGCTTGCTGTCGGCTTTTTTAACTTTATCGGCGAGCGCCTTAGCATTTTCAAGTAGTGCGCTCTTTTCTTCGCCTTTTGCGCTGGCAACGGCCTTGGATAAAGTATTTTGTTCGGCGCGCAGCGCTTCAAACTCATTTATCGCAGCGCGGCGAATTTCATCACTTGCTAAAACTTGATCAACAATTGTTGGGTCTTCCCCTCGCCCTTTTTGTGACGCCCGTACAACATCTGGGTTATCACGTAAGAACTTGACGTCAATCATTTGGAAACCTTTTCTCGAGGGTATGAACCGAGGAAGCGGATATCTTCGCAGATTGCACGTAGAGCTTCGATCGTCTCCTTTACAGGTGCGTCGTTGACATGGCCCTCTGCATCAATAATGAAATGGTAATGGCCAAGCTCTAAACCTGTTGGACGGCTTTGAATAAAAGTTAAGTTCACTTGGCGCTTAGCAAACTCGTTCAAAATATCTAAGAGCGCACCGGCATGGTCTATGCCGATAAAGACTGCCAATGATGTGCGGTCAAAGCCAGTGACTTTGGGGGTAGTCCCCGGCTTAGATACCAACACAAAACGTGTTACCGCGCCAGCGTTATCACCAATATTGTCGGCGACAACGCGAAGTCCATAGTGTGCTGCGGCAACTGGTGCGGCAATCGCGGCATCGAATTCGCCGCGACCAATAGCCTCTGCGGCAGCGGCGGTAGATGCCGTAGCGATTAATTCAGCATTTGGATAGTTAAGTGCAATGTATGCACGGCACTGGGCTTCGGCATGTGGATGTGTTGCAATTCTGCGAATATCGGTGGCATCTTGCTTAACCATCAGTGCAAAAGATACGGGCAGTGTTACTTCGCCAACGATTGATAAAGGTGTTCCGGTTGCTAGTTCATCGAGTGTACGAGCAACTACGCCTTCGACAGAGTTTTCAATTGGTACTAAAGCAAAATGTGCTTTGCCAACGCGTACGGCATCTAAAGCCGCGGTGACGTTTGCGTATGGAATAAGAGAGTCGTTCGAGGAAGTAATCTTTTTAAGGGCCGCTTCGGTAAATGTGCCTTTAGGCCCGAGATATGCATATGTACTCACTTGCTAATGATACCCGAGCACCTTACGTGCAAATGACGGATTATTTGTAATTAAAACCTCGACACCGTTATCGGAACAAAACCGCATATCTTCAGCATCATCAACGGTCCATACAAAGAGTTTGCGCTGATCTTGGGTCAATTCTGGATGTAAACGAAGAAATTTCACGCTTGGGCCTAAATAACGAGCCGATGTATAGCGTCGGTGTAGTGAGTTAAATCGATCCTCTAATAAGGCAACTGTTGCTTGTTGTGGATCGATTTTTCTTACTATCTCAAGGGCCAACCATGAAAAGGACATGATTGTAATTGCCGCAGTCGCTTCTTCTTCAGAAATTAGTTGCATAACTTTCTTTTCAACTGCACTGCCAGTTGGCACTGGGTGTTTAGTTTCAATTGCTAACTCTTTTTTGTTATCACGAGCAAGTTCTAGTAATTCATCTAATAAAATCGCTTCTGGGTAGTGGCGCTTGATTTGCATGAAATCCATCTCTGCAATTCGCCCCGGATAGCTGGCCACTCGTTTCATGTCGGCGTCATGCCAGAGGACAAGTTGATTATCTTTTGTGGTTCGTACATCGCACTCGAAGCCATCGGCCCCGTCATCTAAGGCTCCCTTATAGGCGCGCATAGTCATTTCAGGGAAATCGATTGAAGCCCCCCGGTGCGCATAAATCTTCATGATTAAAGATTAACAGGGGTTAGGCTTACCCCTTATGGGCGGCTTTTACTTCGATAGCAATGCGCGCTCAGCCCTTGGTTTGGTCCGAAGCGGTAATGAAGACGCTGCCTTTATCTCAGGCCGTTTAGTTGCAGTCGCCGATGGGATGGGTGGACATGCTGGCGGTGAGATTGCTTCACAGATTGCGATTCAAACGCTGCAATCTTTAACTCCACTTCTTACTGATACAACTATTGATCCAGATTCAACTGAGGATTTGTTATTAAATTCTCTCCATACGATAGATGCCAATATCGGCGAATACGCACATGAGGCGACAGAGTTGCGCGGCATGGGAACTACTTTGACCGCGCTCTTAGTTCACAATGACACGGTTGCACTTTTACATGTTGGTGATTCCAGATGTTATCGCTTGTGCGGAAATACTTTAGAGCAGTTAAGCAATGATCACACCGTTATTCAAGAGCTTCTTTCGCAAGGGGCGATAACGGCTGCAGAGGCGATAGATCATCCTCAGCGCTCGGTTTTAACTCAAGCGTTAATGGGTGAAGGAAATCTTGTACCGGTAATTCAACTCTATGAAGCTAAAGAAAATGATCGCTACTTACTATGTAGCGATGGATTGTCCGGTGTGCTAACCGAACGCGAAATTAAAACATTTCTGAAAAAGAGCGACAAAGAGGCGGCCATTAAAGCCCTTGTTGACGCCACATATATACAAGGTGCCCCCGATAATGTGACGGTTTTAATCGCCGACGTAACTCGACTTGAAGTAGTAGCCAACGAGCTCTTTGGGGCAGCGATATGACAAGTGCGCTTCTCGGAGGAAGATACAGACTGGGTGAAATGATTGGCACCGGCGGAATGGCCGATGTATATGTTGCCGATGACACTCGGCTTGCGCGATCGGTCGCCGTAAAAATTTTGCGCAGCGATTTAGCTCGTGACCCTTCTTTCGTTGCACGTTTTAGAAAAGAAGCATTGGCCGCCGCTGGTTTAAATCACCCAGGCATTGTTGCCGTTTATGACTCTGGTGAAGAGCCCGCTCCGTACATAGTTATGGAGCTCATCTCGGGCCATACATTGCGTGAATTAATACATAAGGGTGAACGAGTTCCGCTAAAACGCGCACTCGAAATTGGTGAGGGAATTTTGGCCGCTCTTGAGTACTCGCATGAACGCGGCATTGTTCATCGCGACATAAAACCTGCCAACATCATGATTACCGATCAAGGCGACGTAAAGGTTATGGATTTTGGAATTGCGCGGGCGTTAGCCGATATGGGCGCGACTTTAACAAGCACGTGGAACATCGTCGGCACTGCGCAATATCTTTCACCAGAACAAGCATTGGGTGAAGTTGCCGATTCGCGCAGTGATATTTATTCAGCGGGTTGTCTGTTGTATGAAGTGTTAACTGGCAAGCCGCCATTTACTGGCGATACTCCGGTATCAATTGCCTATCAACATGTATCTGGAACTTTTATTCCCCCAAGCTCTCTCCAGCCTGACCTGCCCGCAGGTATCGACGTGGTCCTAAGCGTCGCGTTAGCGAAAAAGCCAGAGGATAGATATCAATCAGCGGGATTAATGTTGGATGATCTCTTTAAAATTAGCTCGGGGCAGGTTTTAACTACTAAAGCTCCGCGCAAAAAGATGTCGCGACGTAAAGTTTTGATTTCAATAATTTCAGGAATCATCGCACTTGCCGTAATAAGTGGAGGCCTACTTCTATCGAGACCTTCGACAAATGTTGCCACTTTCCCACAAATTCCTAATGTTGTTGGTTTAACTCAAGCCGATGCGCAGGCAATGTTGTCTAGCTATGTCGTCACAATTGCACACGCACATGACGCGCTTATTCCAAAAGGTCGCGTTGCGAGTCAGATTCCTCTTGCAACAACGAAGGCACAAAAAGGATCGGGTGTTGTGCTCACTATTTCTGACGGTCCTGGAGATGCGATAGTTCCGCTTGGATTAGTTGGTATGTCCTTAGTTGATGCGCGCGCAGCGTTGGCCGCAGTCGGATTATTAGTGGCCCAAACGCAGGCGGTTCCATCGGATCAGCCTCAAGGAACGGTTTTAAAAGTTACACCTGATGTCGGTTCAACAACCGTTGCTGGAAGCGGTGTAACGCTGCAAATTGCCAGTGGCCAAGTTATAGTTCCAACCCTTATCG
>CAILBF010000144.1 GCA_903832395.1 uncultured Actinomycetes bacterium
CCAAATATCCCTGCAGTTGAAAAACTACTTTTAAAGATTGAGGCTTCTCTTGAGCCATTTAAGGCAAGGCCGCATTGGGGTAAAGTTTTCACAAATAACGCTTTTGATTTTTCATCTCTATATCCAAAATTTAATTCATTTATTACTTACAGGGGTACATATGACCCATCACGTAAATTTGTAAATAAATTGCTAGAAACTTGGGGTTTTTAACTCCATTTATCCATTCGGCCTAAGGACGTACTTTAGGTAGGCGGCATACCAATTTGTAGCTATGGCCTTCTGAGCTGTCTTCAGCGTCATTGAACCATTGCAGACAAGTGCGTGTAAGGCATTTTCAGCCTTATCCTTCACTCTTGCACCGGTAGCACTTGCATATGGTTCTGGCCAGAGATTCCTTGGATCATCTGGACTTCCACCTAATTCGAGAGAGATGAGGTGATCTTCTTCAAAGTTTGCAGTTTTTAAGTCATTGAATGCTGAATAAGGAAGAGTTGATAACTGCTTGATCTTTAACTTCGCAGTGAAGGAGGAAGGTGGACGAATTGTCTTGGTGTAGCCAATTACGCAAATCGTAGATTGGATATTTGATTGTGTGATGGCAGGATTGATTGCCCCAGGTGTTACAGATTCATTGGGGAGAATTGGAACGATTTGATTTGCTAGTGCAGCATTTTGGTTAAGAGAAGTAAGAAGAATCGACACTATTACAGGCTGTAGCCATATTTTCAACTTGTACATGTCACGATATCAATCTCTCGAGCAGCTTGAGTGCCAGTCGAGTTACCGGCTGCATCTGTCGCGACCACTCTGACCGTGTACCTTCCGCAGCCACCTGAAAGTGCTCCCGCTGATGGGAAATGTGCGCTATAACTCCAGCGACCATTTTGAGCAGTGCCAGATATTAAGTTTGCTGAACGACTCGTTCCTGAAATTTGCGTTCCGAGACGAGCAGGGTCTCCGGAACTATCTACCCAAAATGTCACCGAGGAAACCCCTATGTTGTCAGAGACATTGATTGCAACGGTAAAGTCACTGTTTGTGCTCATTCCATCAGAAACATTGCCGATTACTGGAATACTAACAATTTGTCCTGTAATGCTAGGTGAAGCAAGAGAGGCACTTCCAGCTATTAAAGCTGGTGGTTGAGTATCGGCTGGAGCAGCGGCAGAAGGGGTGCTGAATGTCGTGCTACCCACGTAAGTATTACCATTTGCAATAGCGGTGACACTCGCAGTAAACGTCGACCCCGCTGCTAACCTAAATCCCGACGCGCTTCCAACCATATTTGGGCAGCTTGGCATTCCTGAGTATGCAAGAAATGATCCCGAGCTGATTGACTGCGTCCCAGCAAAGCCAGGGCCAGAGATAGTTCCTGATGTGCTTACAGTTCCAGAAATTGCACTTGAATTTGTAAAGCAATATCCAATTGTTGTTTGGCCAGATGAATCAACAGGACTAACTACCAATTGGATGCTCGTATTTGGAGTTACAGGAGCTGCAAGAGTTGTACCAAGGATACTTCCGATACCTTGTGTGTACCCGATTTTGTTTGTCGTAATAGATACGGAAACCGTTGAAGACGAAGGAAGCGAACTTACCGTGAGTAATCCCGAAGAATTGATGTTTGCTGAGCCACCAGGAGCATTTCCAGTCGTTATATTTGCCGCCCAGCTATAACTGTTGTCGTAATTCAATATCTGAACCGTAAACCCAATGCTTGTCGCTGTAACGCCTCCGAAAGTAGGCGATAGAGCTGAGTTATATGTAATCGTGGAAGATCCTGGTTGAAGGATTCCTCCACTAGAAGTTACCCACACACCATTGGTGTAGTACTGCCCACCACTAGCCGTATTAAATGGCGTTTGTATGTATGTTGAACCCACTGGATAGCCTCCAGGAGTGGAAGTTCCATTCATCGCTGTTGCCAACCGCCATGATCCAGTCCTTCCGCAAACATTGACACTGCAAACTGCGGTATTAAGAACAAGTCCTGTCGAATTATCAACTTGGTTCCAGGCTGTGCCACTCAAATTTTCAGGCATTGCACACGAAGGTAGTCCTTTAACTGTGGGAGTTCCACCAGTGCAAGTTGGAAGATTTGATACAGTCAAAGCCGTTGTTGTAAATGAAACACTCGATGACCGGGTAGTAGTTGCGCTGCCCGTGAGTGGTGAAATTGAAATGTAAGCGCTATAGGTTGTGTTTGCCGTTAGCGTTAAACAAGTCTGTGTACTGCCAGGCGTTACGACAACGCTGCTACAAGTTGGTGCACCATTAACCATGAGAGTTGCTTGCATTGTTGAATTATTAAAGTTTGCAATACTTGGAATTTGAATGGCCACAGATATTGAACTAGAACCGGCAGTTTGTGCTCCAACTATAGGAGCTGGAGATGTTGGTAGTGTTACGGTGAATGTTGCTAAATAGTTAGTCCAAGTAGTACCCCCGGCAAGCCAGGCACTCCATGCAACTTGTGGCCAGCACTTGGTATAACTAACTCCGGTGGTGACATTCACTTCTGCGGCAACAATTGGATTGCTAGCAGGACATGAAACTCCACTTCCGATATACGCGATAACGCCAACTGTAGATTCATTGTAGGTAAGTGCTGATGGTGCCAATACGGGTGCAGGTACTGCAGTGGAAGTAAAGGAGGTTGTTGACGACCTATTAGAACTTGACGAATTAGAAGTATAAGAAATCGTGAGATACGTCGAATAGGAAGTTGATCCGGTAAGACCCGAGCAAGAAATACTCGTAGGAGTACTTAGAATTTGTTGATTGTCGCAACTTGCACCAGGCAGATGCATGCGCAAGTCCATCGTGCCTGAAGAAAATCCGCTTATTGCGGAAATATTTAGATTTGCTGTGACGCTACCTGATGCTGCACTCTGAGTTCCAAGCGTTGGTGCAATTAGTGTTGGTAGGGAAGGTGCTGCCGAAGACGGAACAGCAATTCGTCCAAAGCCTACAGATGTGCCGGCATTATTGCTTGTTGTTGCTTGGCATACGAGGTATTTTCCTGCTGCTTTTATCAAGATATCGGAAGTAAGCGAAAGAGAGTTTCCCGTACCTAATGTGGAAATGTCAAAAATGCCTATTACCGAATTAGAAGCGATTCCCCATTGATAATTAAAGGAAGCTCCAAAGCTTCCTGGAAGGGATGCGCTGCAACTTGCGCTATAGCCTGCAAGCAAACTGTAGGCGGTTGCTGTGACCGTGGGCGCAGCAGGGGCGACTTCAAAGGTGTTCGAAGATGTAACAAATCTTGAAGTGTCACCGCCTGCATTTGAGACGGTTACTCTGCACGCAATCGGCTTTCCAGAACCCAGTTGAATTATTGAAGGAGTGATTTGAATTGATGTGCCCGTTTGACCAAAAGGCGTGAATCCGGAGTAGCCAGAGGGCGTTCCCCACTCAACAAGTGATGAACTAATATTTCCGGTCGCGCTATATGTACAACTCATTGTGCTTGCGTTCGTCAAACTGTAACCATTGAGCGAAATATTATTAATGACAGGTGCATCAGGAGCAGAGATCAGTACTGACGCTGTACCAAAGCTGCTAAATCCTCCTAATAAACCGGTTATCTGACAGGTTAAATAACGACCCTTTTCGGCACGAATAATTTCTTGAGTTAGCGTGAGTTCCTTGCCCGAACCTAATAGCTTTCCATTGACTGGTGCAACGGGGTTGTTGGTTGACGTTGAATACCACTCTACAGAGTCCGAATCAACAGGGATCTTCCACGACCAACCATCACAACGAGCAATACTTCCAACTTTTACTTGTACACCAGTTTGAATGCCGCTGATTGTGGGATTGGCTACGAGTGAATCTGAAGGTGTCCGCACTTTAGCTGGAGTGTTAAAGATTGTGCTTGAATTTTTTGAATTTGCAATAACCCTACATCTAAATTGTGCTCCAGCATCTGATGGCTTAACTGTAATTGTTGGATTTGTTGATCCAGCAATTCTAGTTGGCGAGACCCAAGAAACTTCAACGTTAACTGCATTTTGCCAAACGCCTGGCGAACATGTGAGTGTTTGGCCCGGAATTACACTTCCAGTAATTGCTGGGACTGTTGTATATGTAGGTGCAGTTCGGTCAGCCACCTGTGCAAGAGTTTCGACAGAATTTATCCCTGCTCGAATGTCATTTTGGTAAGAACTTACTCGAGCAAAAATAGTTGGTGTACCTTTCGTGCAACTCTCTGCACCCCAGTTTGTAACTCCTACTAGGTATGTAATTCCATTCATATTTGTAACAAGAGGGCCACCACTGTCACCGCTGCAACCACCTGAATAAAGATTTTGTGCTTGAATTTTTCTACCGGCAGCCAACATAGTCGCGGGTTTAAAAACCCCTCTAAATGATTTCGCTGCCGCAGCATCTTGAGGAACAATTGACGTTGTTCTTAGTAAGTCAGCTAAATTGCCCGATTGATCTCTTCCCCATCCGAATAATTGCAAACTAGTTTTTGCGTTGATGCTTTGCGCTACTTGGCTATTAGCAAGTGATGGATAAGTTATATTCGAAGCGTCATTATTTATCTTTAATAAGCCAATGTCATTTTGAAATGTCTTGGAATCATATTTTGGGTTATGCCAGACTCCGCTCACGCTAGTAAAAGGTGTTTCATCTTTGAGTGCCTTTGAACCAACTTTTACGAAATACGACCCTGAATCTGTTGTGCAGTGAGCTGCGGTTAAAACTATGTGTGGGGCGATGAGCGATCCAGTACAGATAAAAATTGCATCACTCTGACTATGGTCAGGAGAAGTCCAAATTGAAACAACGTAAGGAGCAGTTTTTGTGAGGTCCGCTACGGTGCCACCGTATGTAATTGCTTGAGCTGTAGAAGCAAGAGGCACCAGCCCGGAACAGGCCAGAAAAAGCACTGTGGAATAAGCCCGTAAACGCTTTTTCATCGTTACTCCAAACTATTGATTGACCCTATCAACTACTAAGACGAAGGAGAACCCTCAGTGGTTCCCCCAGAGGAGAATTTTTTCTATTCATGCTCAAAAATCTTTGAAAGATCAATGGAACCGTCAACCAGTCTGTTTCGTCTTATTGGTATCGGAACCAAAGTGGTTTCGGAGCTTTAGGAGGAAAAATGAAGAATACAAAAGCAGCACTAGCAGTAACAGCGGTAATCTCAATCGTCGCCGCAATGATCTCGGCACCAGCAAACGCACTAGGTACACCAAAGGCGCAGCAAACCATCACATGGGGATGGGCAGATGGTGCAGATAAGCAACATCGCGATTTCTCAGAAGATGACTATGACACTCCCATGGATATGCCAACATTGAATGTCACTATCGGCTCAGGCCAAAGTGATTCCACGACAGCAACTGCAACGATTAAGCCAGGCGTTGGTCGTCGAGTGATATTGGAAAGTTATGATGACTTAACTCAAACGTGGTCAACTTCAGTCGCATCTCGAACAAATGCTTCAGGGGTTGCAGTAATTCATGTAGACCCAACTTGCACCGATTCGCTCACTGGTGCACCCCTGGGCTGGTGTGATCATGATGTGAGTTACCGCTTGAAAGTCTTGCGTTCTGGAACACAGAAGGTGTTGCTATCAGCACCATTCACAATTTCATACGCAGCCAGCTCAGTTGGCACATTTTCAAACTAACTAATACCCACTCAGATTACTGAACGAAAGGCAGATATAGGTACCCCACATCTCTCCTGGGGTACCTATATTTTATTATGAATGAGAAAATGAGAAAGAGAACACAAGATGCCCTCGAATTTTTAGAGCAATCAGTCGACTTAGATAATTTTATTTCATGGTCAAAAGCTACAGCGCTACTCGCTCAAGAATTTGGATGGTCAGCAAAGACCGCAAGTAATCGGATTCATGAACTTATTGGGTTAGGAGCTCTTGAGCGAAGCGGAAATTTTGAAAGACCGACTCCTCGTGCGCCAGGGGGCATTGATAACCGAAAAATTCGGCGAGCAAAGCAGTGAACTTTTCCTGTAACGCCCTTGCTTTAGGGTCTACCCTTGCAGCATGCCCGCCAAGTCAAGGTTTGAGTTTGAAGACTCAACTACGGATGAAGAGCTGATGCAGGCTTATCTTGCAGGAAATGATGATGCGATAGGACTCTTGCTCAAGCGCCTTCTGCCAAGGCTTGGGGCGATCGCCCGAAAACACTTTAGTAATGCAGAGCAAGCAAACGATGCGCTTCAAGAGAGTATTGAAGCAATCATTAAGAAGGCTCAAACATTTCGTGGTGAATCCAAGGTATTCACCTGGATGTACACAATCGTGGCCCACACCTGCATCGATATCTATCGCCGCGAGGCATCTCGTACTTCACTCAACACAAGCGATGACATTCTTATTGACATCCATGACAAGTCAGCCGACTTTACTGAGCGCGCTGACGCTCACCTGATCATTCATCAGGCGCTAGGAAGGCTTGCAGAGGAGCAGCGAATGGCAATCATCCTTGTTGATCTGGATGGCAGATCTGTCAGCGAGGCCGCTCAAATTCTCGGTGTTGCGGAGGGGACTATTAAAAGTCGCTGCTCCAGAGGCCGTATGGAACTTGCCCAGATACTTAAAGATCCATCCCGTGATTTGGGAACCAAGAGAGAAGATAATTCGTCTAAGGGTATGAGGTGAAAAATGTCTAACGAAGATGAAGAGCGCATCAGGCAGTTGCTTGGCAACCTGCCCAAGGCGCCAGCCATGTCTGAAATCGAGATCAAGCGTTTTGAAAAGTTTATTGATACCCAGGTAGAAGGTATTAAGAAATCAAAGTCTGGTTCTACCCGAAATAGGAACTTTTCTATCGCGGCTGCTTTGATACTTGTAATTAGCGGTGGGGCAATCTTTGCCTCTCAGAAGAATTCTCCATTCCATGGTCCAACTTCGCAGGTGACTTCACCAGCAATACCTTCCGAGCAACCGTCAGCTACTTCAAGTGAAAATTCTCAACCGCCTCAGCCAGTAGTGAAACCAACTATTCCGCAGACAGCACCCAATCAGCAATTTGGTGTTGGTGGTAAGAAAGTAAGTACAGTTGGAATCTATGCAACTGGCCTTGCTTATGACGGGGAACTTGCAAAGATAAGAGCGATCGTGAAGAAATTCGGAGCACCGTCAATGCTGGGATCTTTGTCTGAAAGCGAGCGCAACTGTGCAATCCAGCAAGGCGCAGATAGCGCTCTTATCGCTTTTGACCAAGGTACTTATCAAGACGCCCCTGCTTTTGCTTTTTATACCGGCAAGAGTCTGGCGAATGCCACTATCTTGGTCACTGATCAATCATGCGTCGTTCTCGATCAAATCAGTAATAAATAGTTGGGCACTAGTTACCTAAAAATCCAACAATTCATTCTTATACCTGGGGATATCCCTTGCCTGAATCTTGGGGTGGGAGTAGGTTCCTTAGAATTCAATTAGAGGGGGCTTCATGTCTATTCCAGTAACTACAGGGGAAACAATCCCAGGCAAAGAGATTGAATCCGTACTCGGATTAATTTTTGGCGCAGGTACGGTGACCTTTCAACTCAAGGGTAATTCAGGTCGGGCTGGAAGCGCGCTTGAGAAAGCTGAGGAAGCGCTCGCTCAAGAAGCTCAGGCAGTCGGAGCTAATGGCGTTATAGGTGTCCAAATTTCCATGGATAGTAGTGGAAGCGGATTATCACGCTCTCAAACCATCACGCTTCTCGGCACAGCAGTTAGGACAAAATAATGAGCGACGATCGCCAACTTCCATATGTTCTTGCTACTCCCCAACACCGTCTAGCAGGCAGAGCAGTTGACTATGGTTTTTACTTTGTAACATTTGGCATTGGGTGGTTAATTTGGAATTTAATAGTGTGGACAGATGGAAGAACTCCAGGCCACCAAGTACTTAAGATGCGCATCTACTCAACAGATACTAAAAAACCAGTAAGTTGGGGACACATGGCTTTGCGCCAATTTGTGCTCCCACTAGCCTACGGGATCGCACCTTTAATCCTCATAGTTATTGGTGCTGCAAATTCCTACAATGGCAATAATGGTTCGGTATTAATTGCAATTGGTTACGTATTGGCTGGAATCTTTTTTTGCGTAGACGCCTTTTGGATATTTAAGGATGAAAAGCGTCAACGAGTGACTGATATTTTTGCTAAAACAGCTGTCTTAAATGAGTGCGTTAGCGCTTAAGATA
>CAILBF010000145.1 GCA_903832395.1 uncultured Actinomycetes bacterium
GATTCATCACGCTGCTGATTGGCTAGTTGCTAATAATTTACAGACCCCTTTATTTGTCCTCTTAATTCTCTTGGCCTTTGCCGAAGCTGCAGCTTTTGTTGGCTTCGTTCTGCCGGGTGAAACGGCGTTGATTATCGGCGGAGTTTTAGCTCACTCTAAAGTTTGGCCGCTATGGCTCTTTATTCTCTGCGCAATTGTTGGCGCCATTGCAGGTGACTCGGTCGGGTATGAAGTTGGAAAACATTTTGGCCCCAGAATTAAAACTACACAGTTTGGTAAATTTGTTGGTGAAAAGCGCTGGAAGTTAGCCGAACATATTTTTGCAAAATATCATGGCGGTGCAATCTTTTTTGGCCGTGCGCAAGCGCTCCTCCGTGCACTCGTTCCCGCTTTAGCTGGAATGAACAAGGTCCCGTACAGAACTTTCCTTAAGTGGAACGCTGCTGGCGGTATTGTCTTTAGCACCATAGTTATTGTTTTAGGATATGAATTTGCAAATTCACTTCATACTCTTGAGAAATATCTAAAGTACTGGGCAGTCTTCTTCATCGGACTAGTTATCGTTGTAGTCATCATCCTCAAGGGCAAACTCGAGAAAATGATTGAGGAGTAGCGTGAATCTAGTTGCTGCCAGCGCGCTAATCGCCGGAAAGCTAGAGAGAAGTGTTTTAATTGAATATAAAGCGGGAGTAATTACATCAATCCAGCCCAATAGCTCTCTTGCCCCAACAATTGCTGGGACTCTACTCCCGGGCTTTGTGGACATTCACTGTCATGGTGGCGGTGGGTATTACTTTTCTGCGCTAAACCCCGATCAGATATCGACAGTTATTCAAACTCACCGGGCACACGGCACGACATCGATGCTTGCAAGTTTAGTTTCCGAACCTATCGAGAATTTGCTGACGCAAATAGAAACTCTTCGACCCTTTATTAATCAAGGCGCCATTAAAGGAATTCACTTAGAAGGCCCCTACCTCTCGCCCACTCATTGCGGTGCTCACGATCCGACCTTGCTCAAGGAACCAACAATTCCTGAACTAGAAAAACTAATTGAAGCTTCAGATGGTAATATCCGAATGGTTACTATCGCCCCTGAGTTACATGGAGCAATTGCGGTCATCGAATTCCTAGTTAAACAAGGCGTAACCGTTGCACTTGGACATACTGGCGCCGATGCAGCGACTACGCGGCAAGCTATTGCCGCGGGTGCAACAATCATTACGCACTTCAATAACGGAATGCCTAAGTTGGATACTGGTGAGAATATTTCATCGGCCTCGCTTAATGATTCCAGAGTTGCTCTAGAACTCATTCTTGATGGCGTGCACCTAAATGAAAGTAATACCCAGAGAATCCTCGATGCCGCACCACGACGCTATATGGCCATAACTGATGCAATGTCGGCGGCCGGTGCCGGTGATGGGGCTTACACGATAGGAAATCTTGAAGTTCTTGTAGGCAATGGCATTGCACGCTTAACATCTAAAAATGCTTTGGCCGGCAGCACATTAACGATGGATCAAGCTTTTCAAAATCTAATTAATAACTTTGGAGTTTCGATAATCGATGCAAGTTTTGCAGCTTCAACTCTGCCCGCTGATCGAATTGGGCTAAGGGATGTTGGCAGTATTGAAGTCGGCAAAATTGCCGATTTTATTGAGCTCACAGATAGCGGATTAATTAAGCCTTTACTGTCTTAATTGCCCCACGACGAGTGAAGTGGACGGCCCTCAGCATAACCAGCAGGTGATTGAATTCCAAC
Organism: uncultured Actinomycetes bacterium; assembly: GCA_903832395.1. Lineage (GTDB taxonomy): Bacteria > Actinomycetota > Actinomycetes > Nanopelagicales > Nanopelagicaceae > Planktophila. Next base: position 1,766 of record CAILBF010000145.1, read on the forward strand.
GACGGCACGTTCTCCAAACTCTTCAAGCGTGCGAGCACCGGCGTATGTGCATGATGATCGCAAGCCCGCAATAATCTCATCCAGTAAGTCTTCAACTCCTGGGCGCTGCGGGTTTAAATACATGCGCGATGTTGAAATTCCCTCTTCAAATAAAGCCTTTCGTGCGCGATCAAATGCATCTTCA
>CAILBF010000146.1 GCA_903832395.1 uncultured Actinomycetes bacterium
CAAGAAGGCAGCAGCTAAGAAAGCTGCTCCAAAGAAGCGCAAGAAGGCAGCAGCTAAGAAAGCTGCTCCAAAGAAGCGCAAGAAGGCAGCAGCTAAGAAAGCTGCTCCAAAGAAGCGCAAGAAGGCAGCAGCTAAGAAAGCTGCTCCAAAGAAGCGCAAGAAGGCAGCAGCAGCACCTGCAGCTGCTCCAAAGAAGCGCCGCCGCAAGAAGGCAGCTGCTAAGAAGTAATTATCAAGATAAAAAAACCCGCCACTTTATGTGGCGGGTTTTTTTATACCATTTTTCTATTCGCTCTTAATCTCATTCCGAAGCGACTCTTCAATCCGTGAAAAAATTCTCGCTAAAACCGCTTGGTCTTCTTTTGTTAAATGATCCACGAAACGAGTTCGAACACTTTCAACATGATCAGGGGCTGCGGCCACAATCGCCTTCCACCCTTTAGCTGTCATTACTGCAAAATATCCCCGCTTATCCGATGGACACGCTTCACGTTTAACCCAACCCGCCTTCTCCATGACTTTCATTCGATGCGATAAACGCGAGCGCGATAAAAGCGTTATCGCTGCGAGTTCGCTCATCCGGAGTTTGCGATCTGGGGCATCACTTAACTGAGCCAAAATCTCATAGTCGGGCATTGAAAGATCGTGCCCCTCTAAATCAATATCCAGAGCCTCTAAAAGTCGCCGGCTAGCGATGATGTAACTGCGCCAGGCCTTCATTTCCGCTGGGTTAAGCCAGGCAGGTGCGGTAGCGTTTTCACTTGGCATGAGGACAGTCTACGCTAACGGTTGAACTTTCAACTACTTAATTTGTTAGGGGTTTTGCGCGTGAGCACCAGCACTAGCGGTTTAGATTTCGACCATATTGATACAACGGTACGTATTCAGGACGACCTCTATCGCCACTTCAATGGAACTTGGCTAAAAACTGCCGTCATTCCCGCAGATAGGGCAGTTGATGGTTCATTTGTAACTCTTCGCGACTTATCCGAAAAACAGGTCCGTGCCATTATCGAGAGCGCTACTGGCTCGGCGGAGGCAACGAAAATTAGCGACCTCTACACATCATTTATGGCAGCAGATGCAATTGAAGCTAAAGGTTGCACGCCCATTCTTAAAGACTTGGCGATGTGCGATTCGATTCAAACACTGAAGGATTTTATTTCTACGATGTCTTGGCTTGAGGCCCGGGGATTGGGCGGAGTCTTTGGCTCCTTTATATATGCAGATCAAATGGATGCATCAACAAACATCCTTTATCTAGCGCAAGGCGGAATCTCACTTCCGGACGAGTCTTACTATCGTGAAGATCAACATGCCGAAATCCGTGATGCCTTCTTGGCACATGTTGAGGCGATGTTTGCACTTGCCGGCGTTGCCGATGGAAAAGCTCTAGCCAGTAAAATACTTGCCCTCGAAACACAGATTGCCAGCTACCATTTTGATGCCGTCAAAGACCGAGATGCAACGCTGACCTATAACAAGATGAGCCGCGCTGAGGTCGTTGCCTTAATGCCAGCCTTCGACTTTGAACTTTACCTTTCCGCAGGTGAAATTCCCGCCGTTGTTTTAGATTCAGTCATCGTGCAACAACCCCCATTTTTTGCCGGCCTATCTACAATCCTTTCCGCCTTCGATCGTGACTCATGGGTGGCCTGGCTCAAGTGGAACATCATCAGCGGTTCTGCGCCTTATCTCTCAAGTGATTTGGTCAATCAAAACTTCTCCTTTTATGGCAAAACCCTTTCTGGCACACCCGAACTTCGCGAGCGCTGGAAGCGTGCGGTCTCAATTGTTGAGGGCTCACTTGGTGAGGCCGTCGGTAAGGTCTATGTGGAGCAGCATTTCCCACCTGAGGCAAAGGCGCGCATGGAAGAGCTCGTTGCCAATCTAATTGAGGCCTATCGAGTCAGCATAAACTCCATCGATTGGATGAGTGATGCGACCAAACTTAAAGCGCTAGAAAAATTAGCTAAGTTCACGCCTAAGATTGGATATCCCAATAAGTGGCGGGATTATGCAGCCCTTGAAACTAGCCCCAACGATCTCTTTGCAAATATTGGCCACGTAACTAAGTTCCAACGCGACTTCGAAATTGCCAAGATCGGTAAGCCTGTAGATCGCGATGAGTGGCACATGACTCCGCAGACGGTTAATGCTTATTACAACCCTGTAATGAACGAGATCGTTTTCCCAGCGGCAATTTTGCAGCCACCCTTTTTTGGACTTAGCTCAGATGACGCCGTTAACTATGGCGGAATTGGCGCAGTAATAGGCCATGAAATTGGCCATGGTTTTGATGATCAAGGCTCTAAGTACGATGGCAATGGGGCACTTAATAATTGGTGGACTGATGCCGATCGTGCCGCATTTGAGCTGCGATCAAAGGCACTCATCGATCAATACAACCAACTACACCCAGAAGAGACGCCGGACATCACAGTCAATGGCGCTCTTACTGTTGGCGAAAACATCGGCGATCTGGGTGGTCTCGCAATTGCATATAAGGCCTACAAAATTTCACTAGGCGCACAAACTTCTCCAGTAATCGATGAGTTAACTGGCGAGCAACGTCTTTTCCTAGGGTGGGCGCAAGTGTGGCGCACGAAGGTACGTCCTGAAGAGATGCGCCGCCGCATTGCAACCGATCCCCACTCCCCGAGTGAGTTTCGTTGCAACACAATCGTCAGTAACTTCACGCCTTTTTACGAGGCTTTTGGAGTCACGGAAAAAGATGCGTTGTGGCTGGATGAAAAATCCCGCGTTCAGATTTGGTAACTGGTGAATTTCTCCTTTGATATAAAACACGCCGAGAGTGATTCTTTAGCGCGCGTTGGAACTATTACAACGCCGCATGGTCAGATTCAAACTCCGGCATTTATTCCAGTTGGGACCAAAGCCACAGTTAAATCTGTTCTGCCCGAAGCGATGGCAGATCTGGGATCTCAAGCCTTACTTGCAAATGCTTATCACCTGTATTTGCAACCAGGGGCCGATATTTTGGATGAAGCTGGCGGCATAAGCCAATTCATGAATTGGCCCGGGCCGACCTTTACCGATTCGGGAGGTTTCCAAGTCTTGTCACTTGGCGTTGGCTTTAAAAAAGTTTTAGCGATGGATGCTAAGACTTTCCGGCGCGATGATGTCATTGCCGATAATAAAGAGCGTCTGGCACATGTCGATGATGAGGGCGTTACTTTTAAATCCCACCTCGATGGTTCGATGCATCGATTTACTCCGGAGATTTCCATGCAGGTCCAACATCAAATCGGCGCCGACATTATGTTTGCATTCGATGAGTGCACCACTTTGCATAACACCCGTCGCTATCAAGAGCTAGCGATGGATCGCACATTTGCTTGGGCGATGCGTTGCTTAGATGAACACAAACGCCTGACCGAGGCCCGAAGCCATAAGCCCTACCAAGCCCTTTTTGGAGTAATTCAGGGTGCCCAGTATGAGGATTTGCGAAAAAAGGCGGCGGGTGACTTGGGAACTATGGAGTCTTCAGGAATCGCATTCGATGGCTTTGGAATCGGAGGGGCGTTAGATAAATCCCAACTTGGAACCATCCTCTCGTGGGTCAATCGCACACTTCCGGAAAATAAACCTAAACATTTATTGGGTATCGGTGCCCCGGAAGACTTATTTGTCGGCGTTGAAAATGGCCTTGACACCTTTGACTGCGTTTTAGCGTCGCGAATTGCGCGCACAAGCGCGGTGTACACGATGGAGGGGCGTTTTAACCTGTCTAACAGCCGTTTTAAGCGCGATTTCGAGGCAATTGACGATGAATGTGACTGTTATACGTGTACGCACTACTCACGGGCGTATATGCACCATGTATTCCGCGGTAAGGAAATGATTGCCGCGACATTGGCGACGATTCACAACGAACGCTTCATCGTGCGCTTAGTTGATCAGATGCGACAGGCGCTACTGGATGGAAATTTCGCGGATATGAAGGCCGATTTTCTTGGCCGATATAAACATCGAAGCGGTCAAGCCAGCGATTAAAGCGATCTACTTCTTGGCGGCGATGCGTGCCTCGCGGCGGATGCGTTGTTCGGCAGGATCGGGTACTGGAACGGCGGCAATTAGACGACGTGTGTAGTCATTTGTTGGCCGTTGCAAAATTTCATCGCGCTCGCCCTCTTCGACTAGCAGGCCATCCTGCATAACTGCAATGCGGTGAGCCAAAATATCGACTACAGCCAAGTCGTGGCTGATGAACAGACATGCAAACTTCATCTTCTCTTGAAGCTCTTGGAGCAAATCGAGAAAGCGTGCTTGAACGGATACATCAAGTGCCGATGTTGGTTCATCTGCAATGAGCAGATCCGGAGTGAGCGCAAGTGCGCGCGCGATTCCAACGCGTTGACGCTGGCCGCCTGAGAGCTCGTGCGGATAACGATTGCGATAACTGCGTGGGAGTTCGACTTGATCAAGGAGTTCTTCGACCATATGCGCAAGCTCGGCGCCTTTAGCAATCTTGGCTAAGAAAATTGGCTCGCCAATTGACTCACCAATCGGCAAACGAGGATTGAGCGAACTAGCTGGATCTTGAAAAACGATTCCAGTGTGACGACGAATCTTTGAGAGCTCTTTGCCCACTGCATGGCTAATATCATTTCCGACAATCTCAATCTTTCCTGCCTTAATTGGCAAAAGGCCAATGGCCGCTCTTCCCACGGTTGTCTTACCAGAACCGGATTCGCCAACTAGGCCAACAATTTCGCCGGGATAAATTTCAAGGTTAAAGTTTTTAACGGCCACAAATGCTGGAATTCGACCGCGCTTTGGATATTCAATAGTTACATCCTCTAAACGAATAACTGGCTCTGGTTTAGTTGGTGTTGAGAAAACTAAATCTCGCTTTGCACTATGGCCAAGGCGCGGTACTGCGGCAAGCAGTTCTTGAGTGTAAGGATGCTGTGGTCGATTGAAAATCTGATCAGCAGTTCCCGACTCAACAACGATTCCATCTTTCATAACCAAAATAAAATCAGCCATATCTGCGACAACACCCATTGCGTGGGTGATAAGCAAAATTGCAGAGTTCAGGCGCGTCTTTAACTCACGCATTAAATCGAGAATTTCAGCTTGAACAGTTACGTCCAAAGCAGTTGTTGGCTCATCGGCAACAAGAAGGGCAGGATCGCAAGCAAGAGCTTGAGCAATGATGGCTCGCTGACGTTGTCCACCTGAGAGTTGATGAGGGAACTTATCAAAGGCCATGAGTGGATCTGGAAGTTCAACCATCGTCAGTAACTCAACGGCGCGTGCCTTTGCAACTGTTGGATCCATATCGAAGTGATTTCGAAGAGTCTCAACAATTTGGAAACCTATTGAGTACACAGGGTTTAGAGCAGTCATTGGCTCTTGGAAAATATAGGCAACTTCTTTGCCACGGAACCTGCGAAGTTCGCGATTAGAAAGCCCCAAAACCTCTTGACCCTTAATCTTTACGCTGCCCGATGTTCGAGAGTTTGATGCCAGTAACGACATGATTCCCATAGCTGTGGTGGATTTTCCCGAACCGGATTCGCCAACAATAGCCAGCACGTTGCCCGCTTGGACTTCAAAATTCATTGAAACGGCTGCTGGATACCAGACGCCATCTACCCAGAATTCAACTGTGTAATCTTGAACTTTTAGTACTGCATCACTCATCGGGTTAAGCCTTTCTGACATGAAGATTGTGACAAGATAGTTGAGTGAATAACACGATGGTCTACCGTCCAAAAACTGTCTACGTTTCGGCCGTTGTTATCTACTTCATTATTATCGGCGAAGTTGCCGCTTCCATTTTCTATGGCAGTGCAAAAGCAATCCTTGTCGCTGCAACGTGGGGCTTGTTCCTCGGCACTTGCGCGTACCTTCTCTTTTTGAGACCCAAAGTTACTTTCGGTGATGAAGGAATAGTCATCACAAATCCCTTGCAAACTATTCAAGTTGGCTGGCATCGGATTGAAAGCATCGAAGTTAAATACACCATGTCGGTCGTTGTTGGCGGAAAAAGCATCCACGCTTGGGGTGCTCCAGCTCCGAGTCGTTATCACTCTCGTTCGGTTCACCCGAGTGAGATCCGTGGAATGGGTATCGGCGGTACCGGCCAGATTAGACCTGGAGATTCTCCGCGTAGTGATTCGGGTGCTGCTGCCTATTTTGCGCGAACGTACTTGGAAAACTTTCAAAACGGAAAGCTCATCGGTTGTGAAAGCGACATTGCCATTAATTACATCGGTGGCGGAGTTGCAATCGCAAGCCTTGTGTTGGCGCTGGCTTTTTACGTCCTGGGCTTCTGAGAGTTCGACTAAGGTCATCACAGGGCTTCACGCTCGCGCTTAATCTCACTTGAACGCGCACGATCTTTTCTGCTGATTCGACGGCGTTGGCGAGGATCAAAAGCGTCACGCAGGCCATCACCTATAAAGTTAATTGATAAGGCGATAGAAACGATAAAGAAACCTGGATACCAAAAGAGCCACGGGCGAGTTGTGAAAGCATCTTGATACTTAGAGATAAGAAGACCCAGCGAAACATCTGGGGCAACGACACCGAAGCCAAGGTAGGAAAGAGCGGTTTCAAGTAAAATAGCACCAGACATCAAAAGTGTTACTGAAACAATGATTACACCAACTGCGTTCGGCAAAATATGTTTGAAGATAATTCGACGATTAGAGGCACCGGCAACGCGGGCCGCATCCACAAAATCACGCTCGCGAAGAGTTAAAAACTCACCGCGAACTAAACGGGATAGGCCGGTCCAGGCGAACAATCCAAGATAGAAAGCTAAGAAAGTCGCTCCTAGATTTCCAAAGTGATAACCAATCACAGAACCGATAATGATTGCTGGGATAGTGATCAAGAAATCTACTAAACGCATTAAAACGTTGTCGATTCGGCCGCGGTAGAAGCCTGAGATGGCGCCAACAACGGTTCCAATAGTTCCAGCTAACATGCCGATAATGATCGTGACCAACATAGAACGCTGGGCGCCGCGCATTACAAGAGCGAAGTAGTCATGTCCAACATCGTCCTGACCAAATGGATGATCACCTAAACCAAAGTGAGCACTGAAAGGATTCACGGTCAGAGTAGGACATCCAATGCTGTAGCCAGGACAGCCTTTAACAATTAAATCTGGAGTATCTGTAATTGAATACTTCCACCAGCCATGAAGCGTTATCGGCCCCAAGCTAAAATCAACTGCCGAGAATACGATCACAACTAAAATCGCAAGCACAATAATTGAAATCATTGCTGCGCGGTGACGGAAAAAACGAGCAAGCACGATTTGGCGCTGACTTAGACCCTCTACTTCTTTATTAAGAATTGCATTCTCTGCGGCATCAACTCCAAGTTCGGCCGTTACTTTTCTTCTAAATATCATTACTTTCCCCCTCCAACGCGAATTCTTGGATCGAGAGCAGAATAAAGTAAGTCAGCTACTAAGTTTGCGAGAACAGATAGTGAGGCTGTACAAAAGAATACGCCCATTAATAAATTGAGGTCTAGCGTGTTGATAGCTTCATTAAATAGCGTTCCCATTCCATGCCAACCAAATACTCTTTCGGTGATAATGGCACCGCCAATAAGACCAGCTAAATCGACGACAATAATCGTAGTTAATGGAATCATCGTATTGCGCAGTGCATGGCGAACAATCACGGTACGTTCAGAAAGTCCTTTAGCTCGCGCCGTGCGGATATAGTCTTGATTTAATACTTCAAGCAAAGTTCCACGTGAAAAACGAATATACCCAGCGAAAGAGATAAGCGTGAGTGCGATTGTTGGTAAAAATAGATGCACTGCTCGATCAAGCGTAGTGATCCAGAAATCGTGTGACGTTAGCTGAGGGTTTCCCTCTCCAATTGTTGGGATTGGTCGTCCGTTAACACCATCCATCTCTTGGTAAGGTCCCCATGTTTGCATCATGCGGTCTATGAAAAGCAGGAGACCCATGACAAGACCTGAAATGATCGTTGTTCGAGTAACGGCACGTCGATCGATTTTGGCGAAATAGCGGCTAAATCCAATGGCGGTGAGAACGGTAAGAATTACAAGTCCAGTTAGAACTCTAAAATTTGTATTGTGCTTGAAAATCATTTGAAGTGGATAGTAGAGAATCGTAACGACGGCTGACATTGCAAGTGAGGCTTTGAGTGCACTCTTCATCTCAAGCCCAACGGAAATGGCTGTAACGCCATAAGCAATTCCAATTGCTGCAACTGCAGTTACAAAAATTCCAAGTCGTGGATTTGCATACCAATTAAGTAAATTAAGGACCTCAAGGGTTACTGCTGCCGATGTAAATGCTATTCCCAGCACTTGATAGAAGCGCTTTCGTTCGCCACCAATTACTCCCGCCCAAAAAACCGCCGTTACTGCGGCAAATACAAGTATCCAACCAGGGGGAATTTTCGCATTGGCCAAAAAGTCATTGAAACGGATTGCCAGGAACTGCTTTAAAAGGACCGCTACCCAGAAGATTGGTAGCGAGAACATCAAAAATGAGAAAAATGTGACAACATAATCAAAACGGCTATATTGGCGAAGCGCTGTGATGATTCCCAAAGTGATTCCGAGAACAAGTGCGATTAAGGCCGCTATCGTCACTAAGCGAAAAGTAGTGGGGATGGCCTGGATGAGGCGCGTAGTGACGGCGTGACCATCACGGGTTAAGCCCATATTGAGCTTTCCGACGAATCCACCCAAAATACCTTTGAGCCAAAGAAAATATCTAAGCGGTGGAGGGACATCCAACTGCAACTGTCGAATAAGTGAGTGCAGTTGGTAGGCAGCCTTGGGGTCGGTACTAAAGCGTAAAGCTTCCGTTGGATCACCTGAAATAGCAGTTAAATTAAAGAGAAGAAAACTTGAGCCGAAGAGAATGACGACGAGTGTTCCGAGGCGTCTCATGATGTAGGCAAACAATTTTAATTCCTCTTATCCTTTTAAAAATGAACTCAAACATGTGGCAAACAATAATTTCCAAAGGCTAACAGTAAGCCGTGGAGACTGGATTTTATCCCAATCCCCACGGCTTCGCTGCTTTAACTTTAAACGTGTCCTAACTAACTCAATTGCTTAAGTTAGTTTAGAAATGCCACTCCCAGAAATTCCAAACAAGGTTTGGAATAACTGCAGAAGGCTTAACGCCCGATAGATCGCTATTGACCACAGTAAGTGCTGGCCACTGATATAGACCCAGTGTCCAGTAGTTTGTCATAAGCGTACGCTCGGTCTGAACCCAAACGCGATTCTTCGTAGCATCTGACATTGCGGCTCCCTGTAGTGAATCACACAGAGAATCGATCTTTGGATCATTCCAACCGAAGTGGTTGTTTCCAACCTTTGACTGAATCTGACCGCAGTCACCCTTTTGTACAGGTAAACCTGCGCCCCATGCGAACATGGCTGCGTCATATTTAGTCAGATCAAGCTCTGCAGACCACTTGGCATTTGGAGCGCCAGTTAGCTTGAAGCCGGCCTTTGCAAGTCCAGCTTGTGCGATTGTGAATGCATCTATACGACGAGCTGAGTTCTTGTAGTCCATATTGATTGCGATTGGCTTAGAAGCAACATCGCTTCCGTATACCTGCTGCATGATGCGCAGTGCCTGTGCTGTACGCACAGCTTGTGTTCCATCTGAGAATAGCTTTGAACCATTTGCTGCAACCATCGTGTCGAAAGCTGCACCCTCATCAGGCATCACGAAACGTGAGTTAAGAACCTTGGCAGCTGGTACAACAGGTGAAATCAACTTAGCAAGAATCTCTTCGCGTGGGTAAGCAAGCAAGAAAGCCTTGCGCACTAGTGGGTTTGTAAATGGACCCTTGTATGTGTCTGTCTGTCCTGGTGCAGATGCTGTACGAAGTGAAATCTGCTCATACGTTGCAGCTGTTCCACCAATGAGGTTTACACCCTTAATTGTCTTTAGCTGAGCAACAGCATCTGGAGTTACCTGACCTTGGTAAAGATCAATCTCCTTATTTGCTAGAGCTTGTGGGGCGGCAGCATCAGAGACATCAAAGCGGAAAATCATCTTTGTGAAGTTTTCTGCTTTTGGACCTGAGTTACCGTTTGTCTTTGGATCAATGACAAGAGTGACGCTCTGGTTATCTACTGCGCTTTCAATTTTGAAGTCGCCATTACCAACTAGTAATAGCGGGTTAGTGCTGCTATTGATAGTTGTAATGTCATAAGCAGTTGACCAGATCTTACCCATTGCCTTTAATGATGCTGTATTCATCGATGTGAAGTCAGATGTGAACTTAGTTGTTGCTGCCTTATTTTCGGCAACAGTTCCAAGAGCTTTCTTGCCTGCAGCAAGTTGTTCCAATGTGTGAACAGGGAATGGACCGGGAGCGTAATAATCCCAGTTAGCAATCTTCACATCATATTGAAGAGTTAAGCTCATATGGTCAGCAGACATAACAGGCATGCCAACGATGTGAGATGCATACACTCCGCCGTAGTTACCTGAGTCGAAAGCTGGAAGATCCTTGGCGCTATCTGGATCTCCTAATCCTGCTTTGATTGAGTAAGCATTAGAGGAGATGATGTGGCTTAGTAGCAAATCATCTGCAGTAATTGGAGTTCCGTCATTCCAGATTAGGCCTGGGTTGATTGTGTACTGAACACGGAAGTCCTTAGCTGTGTTCTTTACAACCTTATAAGAACCAAACTTTGTGTTTTGTACTAACTTCTTTTCGTTGGATGTGTAAGTAAATCCAAAGCCTTGGAAATAAGCGATGTCATCGTTAGTTACAAGGTTTCCGTTTGAAGTTGAGATATTAAGCGATGTCATTGCAGAAGGTTCCTGCATAACAATTGTTTGCTTTGTCGCACCTTGTGCGGGCGAGAACATCGCACCCGTCACTGCAACTGCTACCGCTGCGGCAATTGCCACGGCTGAGCGCGCTGTTAAGCGAAGTTTCATTTTTCTCCTCGAGGGTAGTTAAGGCCCGATGTGGAGAGTCGACCTACCCCACACCCGTGCCTTTGGTGGTGTGAGTATGTCCTACGTTGAGCGTGGGGGTCAATGATGAGTTGAGGGTGAATTGATAACAATTCGGTCACTATTACCCGTAAAATCAAGGGTCCCATGGCTAACCCCTCGCTGATTCAATCCTCACCGTGGTCAAACGAGGCGCGGCAAAAAACCAGAGGATTAGACCCAGCAAGACGCTACATAGATATGGTGCGCGCAACGCACTATCGCGGGAAAGGAAATGCATCATGATCCAGACCAACCCGCCTCCGGCGGCCATTCCGATGGGAATCGATCCCCAGGCAAAGAATCTATAAACACTATTTACTCGACCTAATAAATGCCCCGGAATGATGCTCTGTCTGAGCGAGACCGTAATCGTGTTCCACAGAATTGCTACG
>CAILBF010000147.1 GCA_903832395.1 uncultured Actinomycetes bacterium
ACCCAGAGTTGCTTTAGCTATTTGAGATATGACAGTCGGAGATCCAGCCGAATAAGGCGTCGAGTAGGTTGAATGCGCAAACCAAGAAACACCAAAGACTAGAGCTCCAAGAATCGCGCTCATAGCAAGCAAAGTCTTTCTGGCGTTGACTCCCTCAGGAACTTTGAAAAGAGATACGCCATCTGAAATTGCTTCTAAGCCGGTGAGGGATGAACCACCATTGGCAAAGGCCCGCAACAAAATGAAAATAGCCGCGAAATTTAATAGGCCTTTAGCTTGGCCAATCTGAACGGCGCCGTGTAAATCTGCTGGATTATATTTAGTGAGCGTTCCAGTAATTGTGCGGTAGATTCCCATGCCAAAGACGACAAGCATTGAGCCCACAAATAGATATGTAGGAAGCGCGAATGCGGCTCCGGCCTCTTTAACTCCACGCAAGTTTCCAAAAGTTAAAATTAAAATGACTGCAACAGTCATGTCTAATTTATAATGCTGTAGCGAGGTAAATGTCGAGATAATCGCATCAATACCCGCCGATGATTGAATTGCGACAGTCACGATGTAATCAAGCATGAGAGCAACGGCGGCAATTTGTGCAAACAGCGGGCTTAAATTATCGCGCGAGACGACATAGGCACCACCAGATTTAGTATAAATCTGAACTACTTCACGATATGAAAAAGTGACGATTACAAGCACTGCCAAAACAATCATTGTCATCGGCATCAAAATATTAAATGCAGATAAACCGAATGCTGGAAGAAGGGCGATTAATATCTGCTCACTTCCGTATGCAGATGATGAAATACAGTCAGATGAAAGAATTCCTAAAGCAAATCTCTTACTTAAACGTTGGTGGGAAAGGGAATGCCTATTAAGCGGGTTTCCAAGGAAGGCTTTTTTAAGCTTATAAGAAAAGGGATCCGATAGATGCGCATGCTCTTGGAGCACCATTGGCTCTGGGGCATCATCTCTCCACGACTTAGGCACTAGTACTCCTTAGTTAATTGCGATTAACGCAATTCCATTGCAATGGCTCTATCGTAGAGCGCGACGGCTTCGACTTCTTGCAGGCGGAGCGTATGCTTACCCAATGCAAACACAGCTATATATAAATGGGCAATGGGTTGATGGCGCGAGCAAGGTAGCCGTCCACGATCCAAGTGATAATTCAGTGATTACCGAAGTTTCACTGGCATCAGACGTCCAGTGCGAGGCGGCCGTTGCTGCCGCCGATGCCGCCGCAGTGGCTTGGGCTAGTACTGCGCCGCGCTTTAGATCTGAGATTCTTCGTAAAGCCTTTGAGATTATGACGAGTGAGTTAGAGGCCATTGCTACTTTAATTTCGCGTGAAAATGGAAAGGCAATGCCTGATGCTCGCGGAGAAGCGGCTTATGCCGCTGAGTTCTTCCGTTGGTTTGCTGAAGAGGCCGTTCGCACACCTGGCGATTTCCGCAAGTCTCCATCGGGAGATAAGCGGATTTTAGTAACGCACCAACCAATCGGTCTTTCTATTCTTATTACCCCATGGAACTTTCCAGCTGGAATGGCCACGCGCAAAATTGGCCCAGCCGTTGCCGCAGGCTGCACAATGATTTTGAAGCCCGCTACCGAAACGCCATTAACTGCGATGTATATCGTCGACATCATGGAACGTGCGGGTTTGCCAAAGGGAGTGCTTAATTTAGTGTTGCCAGAAAAAACTGGACCAGCGATTTCAAAGATGCTGCACGATAAGAGAGTAAAGAATCTTTCATTTACTGGCTCAACTGAAGTTGGTCGTGTCCTTTTGAAAGAGGCGGCCGATAATGTAATTCGCTGTTCAATGGAGCTTGGCGGAAATGCTCAAGTTATTATTCATGATGATGCCGATCTTGCTGTAACAATTCCGCAGTTACTTCTCGCTAAAATGCGAAATGGTGGAGCTGCGTGTACGGCAGCAAACCGTATTTATGTTCAACGTCCTATCGCCGACAAATTCATCGCAGAACTTACTAAATCAATGTCGGCCTTTGTGATGGGCCGTGGCACCGATGCCACAACCACTTTAGGTGCCAGCGTCTCAATGAAAGAGCGCAATAAGATTGCCGAAATCGTTGATGAATCAATTGCCGCAGGTGCAAAAGTTTCGATCGGTGGAGTAACTCCTAATGGGGAGGGTGCTTTTTACCCAGCAACAGTATTAACTGTTGAAAAAGATAATCCAATTCTTAACCATGAAATCTTTGGACCGGTTGCGCCAGTCGTAATCTTTGATACCGATGCCGAAGGAATCGCGATGGCCAATGACACTGATTTCGGTCTGATCAGCTATGTATTCTCATCAAACTTAACCCGCGCACTTCGAACTGCTGAGGCAATGGAATCCGGAATGGTCGCCATTAATAAGGGCGTTATTTCAGATCCTGCTGCACCATTTGGCGGCGTGAAGCAATCCGGGCTCGGTCGCGAAGGCGGCTTCGATGGAATCCATGAGTTCTTACAAACTAAGTATATTGGCGTTGAAATCTAAAGGTTTTAAAACATTCGCAGTCTTGTAAGAATTTCGTTACGTTTTTTAAGATGCCTTTAGCTTTTTCCTTAGATCTGTGTCGTCGATTTTCAATTTATTCACTAGGCCAATAATGCGTCCCCTACCATTCGAAAAATATCGCAGGTCAAAGTATGGGTAGGAGAGGATGCAGTAACTTCCTGCTTCTTGGGGGTTTCGACCCTGAAGAGGGTAGTTCCAAATGACTTCAACCTCGCTCTGAGCAAAGAATTTAATAAGCTTTCTAATTCGGAATCTTGAAATTTCGCTGAGGTTTACCTCGCGTAGATTTTCTTGAAACTCCGAAGATCCGTTCTTTCGTGCAGCATAGCTGACAACGTTTCCATTTAAAGAATAGACAATTTCACCATTGGCGATAGAACGTTTTAAATCTTGCGACTTTATGAGTTCAATAGCGTCAGACTTGTAAAGTTCCATCTTAGTTTCAAAAAGAAATCTATATAAAGCCAGCCGCTCGCGTTCGTGCAAGTGTTGTCCAAGAGTGAGAAGTTCTTCATAAAAACTCATGACCCTATTTTGCACTAATTCGACATGACTTTTGCAACCTTGTTGCCACGATTAGGTAAAACCTCTTCAAATTTAGCTGTGAGTGATGTATTTGCTTGGGGCACATCACAGAGAGTACTTATTTTGAGTTTTGCCTCACTTAATTTTTGAAATTAAAATTGGTAAGCATCGCCTTGGGTGTGAATAGGGTTAACCTAATCATTGGATGGTGCGGTATATCTCCCAACATCTGATTAAAGCTTTTTGGAGGTTAGCCACTTCTCGGTTGCCTGCATCCACTCAAGTGGTGCTTCAGCATAAGCCGTATGCGCCGCTCCCTTAATGCAGTAGTACTGCGCTCCCTTAATGCGATTCTTCATAAATCGCTGCATTGCCGGTGTTGCTTCATCTCTTTCACCATTTATAAGAAAAGTAGGCACCTTAATGCGATGGAGCTCCTTCTCGACTGACCAATCCTTAAGCGAGCCTCGTACTGTAAATTCAGTAGGTCCCCACATCGCTTCATAAACATGTTTACCAAATTTTCGCTTAGGCGCATTGTCAACGAGCTGAGGAATTTGTCGAATGTGACGTTTAGCAAACTCAGTATTTGCCGCCAGATATTCCTTGTTGGTGAACTTCCCTAACTTCTCATACTTATAAATTGCATTGCGATGTTTTGCTGGTAATTTTGCAACTAATTTACGGGTTTCTTGAATCCACATACGACTAGATGGAAGCGAGTTAGCAATGATTAAACCCTTTAAGCCTTTAGGTTTCTTGACTGCATAATTCAGCACCAACATCCCACCCCAAGATCCGCCAGCAAGGATGTAACGTTTCTCAATTTTGAGATGTTTTATAACTCTTGTTAACTCTTCTTCAAACAGTTCCATTGTCCAAAACTCGGCTGGCTTTGACTTTAGCGATGTCGATTTACCACAACCTATTTGGTCATAAACAATTATTGGACGGCCTGTAGCGCTCAACAATTTTGCAATCGTCAGAACGCCGTTGTGTGCACTGCCTGGACCTCCGTGCAATACAACAATAGGAATGCGTCGAGATTTAAGGTCTCCGATTACGCGAAACCAAGTTCTTCCATGCTTCCACGTAAGGTATCCGCTGCGATCTTTAGTTGCCATGGGATGAGAATATGCCCGTGCCAATAGAAAGAGCGGAGGATGAGGGATTTGAACCCTCGAGACTTTCGTCTACGCGTGTTCGAGACGCGCGCACTCGGCCACTATGCGAATCCTCCTCAGGAATCATACGTGCTTATTGGAATTTTCAGTAGTCAAGCGCCAGACTTCTGATTAATTCAGTGTCAGTGCATTTTTCTTTGTATCCGAGAGCTAATTGAAGAAAACCAAAATAACATTTTTGTTCTCCAATTGACTGGTCGAAAGGTACCTTGTAAAAGCCGTCGCTCTCTTCGGGATTTTGAAGTCTTTTTTCGTATTGCCGCTTATTGTCGTATGCACTTTCGTAAAACCATCGGAAATGTTTTGTTTCGGGATCATATTGGTGACGGCGAATCACATAACGAACTATCGAATCGTCGTAGGGATCCACTTTAGTCATCCTTGGACCCTTCGATATGTTCGTAAAAACAATGAAAATTAGTGAATCAAACCAGCTTCGCTTTGAGCAAAAAGTTCGACTAGAGTCTCGATTTTTTCTTCAAAGGTATCAGGGATCGGAGCCTCAATTGAAAAACTTTGGATGAGTAATGATTGTGGATTTGCGTTGCAAATGTAGCGATCTTCTTGAATTAAATAGAATAATTCGTAGTTATCGCTTTTTGAAAAAAAGAATTCAGTAGCCAATAATTTTTGTGCTTGTTCTTCATATCTTGATCGCTCGTCACGCATAAGGTTAAAGCACCGTGCTATTACCTCTTGTTCGCGCATTTTCTGCTCAGGTGTAAGAAAATCCGGGTCCTCAGAATCCATAGTTGAAGGCTATCTCAAGTTCCGCACATTAAGGGTGGAGTTTCTTTTGAGAGAACATGACGTGCATACTGCCATTTACCATCGATGAGCGCCTTGGAATATGACACTCCGTAGTAATAAGTAGGAGTTTTATCTTTGCATCTCATGTACGTACTGGAGTTATTCACTTGAGAGCCAGGGTACGTAGTTCCAAGGCTATTGATAGTTTTCTTCCAAACGAAGTGGTTACCCAATAACCCTTTCTTCCAAATTTCTACAGTAATCGTGACATTTGTTTGTGGAACATTGCATATTGACGAGGCATTAACTTTTACGGCCAGTATTCGAAACTTTTCGAAGAGATCCGTAGATATATGGGCGATACCAATTTGAAGCCGACATGGTGGCTTTAGTTCTTTTGTGCCCGATTGGCTTCCCAAAGCAGAGTTCATATTTATTAACGAAATGATAATTAGTAGGCCAACAGTTCTTTGAGGTTTCATGTTCGAAGAGTCGCAACATGACGTGACAGCCCTGGGAAGTTATCCACAACCTTTTAAGAAAGTGACAGAGAGTGATATTTGTCTTCCGGCTACCTTTGCCCTGATTCAGCCGAAGCGAGTGAAACGAGCGGAGGATGAGGGATATATCCTCTTCAACCTGGGTAATTCCCCGATTTTTGGGTAAACGGGTCATAAAAGGCAACTTAGCATTTAGACGCGTGGTTATAGAGGTTCGATGATGGCTCTTACTTGGTAGTTGCGGGTCCAACAACTTGCCCAGGGTCAAGTGTCCAAACTCCTGCCGTTCCACTCCCTACGCATGTCATGGAAGCCCCATATAAGCTGGCAGAAGTATTCACATTGGGACAACTTCTGCCTGGAGCAGGAATATTTGGAGGATAAGGATCAACTATCTGATTTCCATTTCCATTGTTTGATTGTGAACCACTTGGTGAATTACTTTCTTGAGGGTGAGGATCTTTACTGGTTGGTCCAAGATCTGGTGGAGCAACGTAGGGGGCCTGGGCTTTTGAACCAATCCAAGGCGAAGGGGCTATCTCTAGCAAATTCTTGGGATATTGCGTGGCAGCTATTTTTGACCATGCAATTTCAGAGACTATGAATGCTGAAACTTTAGGATAAAAATCTCCCATTGAAATTCCAAATGCATCTTTAAAGGCTTTTTGGCGACTTGGATTGCATTGTAAATGCACCGTTGAGTCACCATTCTGGCAATCTGCAACAATTTTACCTAGATCACTGTAGTAAGCATTCACTTTCTTGTACCCGTATGTTCCATAAAGATATTGGCTTGCCATTGCTCCAAGGACATAGTTTTCAACAGGTATATCTCCAGCTTTTTCAGGGTTAAGTGTTACTTCTTTCTCTTTAAACCAAGTAATAAACTGTTGTTGGTTCCAATCAATAATTTCGGGA
>CAILBF010000148.1 GCA_903832395.1 uncultured Actinomycetes bacterium
CAAAGCGAACCGAGCGCGTATTAACTCAAATCCAACACGTAGCCAGCGTGAGATTTTAGGTGCCTGCCAAATTGTTTACTTCTCCCCCGAAGACTTAGATTTAGTGCGCGGGGATCCAGGAATACGTCGGGATTTTTTAGACCGTCTTCTAATAACTCGCGCGCCGCGTTTAGCTGGAGTAATTGCAGATTATGAACGTGTAGTTAAGCAACGCAACGCGCTTTTAAAAACACGTGCATCAACGAATGCGCTCTTGCCATGGAACGAACAACTTATTAAATTTGGCGCACAACTAACCGCCGAACGGATAGCCCTGGTTGAAGTACTTAACCCATGGGTTGCCAAAAACTATGCGAACTTAAATGAAGTTAAACCCGCCTCAATTGCCTATAAATGCAGCACTGAAAAAGTAAGCAATAATGTTGACAACAACATGGAAGTACTCACGCAACGTTTGGAAGAAGTGGCTTATCAAGAGATTGAACGCGGAGTTTCGTTAATAGGACCACACCGCGATGATTTACATTTACAAATTGGCGATTTTCCAGCAAAGGGTTATGCCAGCCACGGCGAATCATGGTCGATGGCGATTTCGCTTCGCATTGGTTCTTTCAACTTACTAAAAAGCGAAGGGGCGGAGCCAATTTTAATTTTGGATGATGTCTTTGCTGAACTTGATACTTCTCGCAGGATTCAATTAATGTCAGCGACACAGATAGCCGAACAGACAATCATCACAGCGGCAGTCGAGAGCGACTTACCACCCGAGCTTTTAACCCAGAAATTTTATGTAACACCCGGAACGGTCAAGAAGGCAAAGAGCTAATGAGTAAACGTGACTTAGCCCTAGACCTCTTTAAAACTTTTAAAACCGGCGTTATACGAAAAGCAAATAAACCCGCACCAACTCAGCGCACCGGACAACCCGGCGACCCAGAACTAATTGGCGGAGTACTAAGTAATTTAATTTCAGAGCGCGAGTGGGATAGCGGATTAGCCGAAGGAAACTTATTTATTACATGGGCTCAAATAGTTGGATCAGATATCGCACAACACACGACACCAATTTCAATTTCAGATGGGACGTTAACAATTCAAACGTCATCAACTGCTTGGGCTACGCAATTAACGTTAGTTTCAACCCAACTACTTGCTACGATTCAAAACGACCCTTCAGGGGCCACGATCGAAAAGCTCCTCTTTTTCGGCCCATCTGGCCCAACCTGGAAAAAAGGGATTCGGACGATCCGCAACGCTAGAGGCCCTAGGGACACCTACGGCTAATAGGAACCCTCACCCATGCGCCCAACGTTCGGCTATACCCACACTCAGGGCTTTTATCGGGTATTTCTTCTCGCCATTTCCCACTAGGATAAAGCCCTGCAATTCTGAATTTCCCCTCCAGAACCCCTTGCGGGGTTTTAGGGCAGTGATGTGTGAAGGAGTAATGTGGCTGAGAACTCGTATAACGCCAGCGCCATCACCGTCCTTGAAGGCTTAGAGGCCGTCCGCAAACGCCCCGGAATGTACATCGGATCGACCGGTGAGCGCGGACTCCACCACCTAGTTTATGAAGTCGTAGATAACTCAGTCGATGAGGCGTTAGCTGGCTATTGCACTGAAATTAATATCTCTTTGATGGCTGATGGCGGCGTAGAAGTAATCGATAACGGCCGCGGAATTCCAGTAGATATCCACCCTATTGAAAAAAAGCCAGCACTTGAAGTTGTACTAACGGTTTTGCATGCAGGTGGAAAGTTTGGCGATAGTGGATATTCAGTATCAGGTGGTTTACACGGAGTTGGCATCTCGGTTGTAAACGCGCTCAGCACAGATTTATCGGTAATAGTTCAGCGCGATGGAAGTTTTTGGTATCAAGATTACAAACTTGGCGTACCGACCGCGCCAGTAAAAAAAGGTGACGTATCAGATGCCGCTGGTACCACTGTGCGATTCTGGCCATCAAAGGAAATCTTCGAGACAACCGATTTTTCTTTCGAAGTTCTCTCCACCCGTTTTCGCGAAATGGCTTTTCTAAACAAGGGCTTAATTCTTACCCTCACTGATTTGCGTGCGGGACACGTTGACGAGAAAGGCGAACAACTAACTGTTCGCTACCAGTACCAAGGTGGAATTTCAGACTTTGTTAAACACTTAAATTCAACACGTGGCGAAACGCACAAATCTATTATCTCATTTGCCTCAGAGGATAAGAAGAACAAAATTGCACTTGAAGTATCTATGCAGTGGAACGCTGGTTTTAGCGAGTCGGTTTACACTTTCGCTAACACCATTCACACGCACGAGGGCGGCGCCCATGAAGAGGGTTTTCGTACTGCGCTTACTTCAGTAGTAAATAAGTTTGGAGAAGAACAAGGATTCATTAGAAAGAAAGAGGATCGCTTAACCGGCGATGATGTGCGCGAGGGTTTAACGGCGATTGTCTCAATTAAATTAGTGGACCCACAGTTTGAAGGTCAGACTAAAACAAAACTCGGAAATACTATTGCAAAGACTTTCACTCAGAAAGTTGTTAATGAAGAGCTAACAACATGGTTTGAGCAAAACCCAAGTGAGGGTAAAGACATTGTTCGTAAAAGCATTGACGCCGCTGCCGCACGAGTTGCAGCGCGTAAAGCCCGTGATTTAAGCCGAAACCGCAAAGGTTTACTCGAGGGCCGAGGAATGCCTGGAAAGTTAGCTGATTGCCAATGGACCGATCCCGCTAAGTGCGAGTTATACATTGTTGAAGGTGATTCAGCGGGTGGTTCAACTAAAGGCGGACGCGACTCACGAAACCAAGCCGTTCTTCCAATTCGCGGCAAGATTCTTAATGTTGAAAAGGCACGCATCGATCGAGTGCTACAAAACAATGAAGTTCAAGCGCTAATAACTGCGCTCGGCACTGGCGTTCACGATGATTTTGATATTGCAAAACTTCGTTACCACAAAATTATTTTGATGGCCGATGCCGACGTTGACGGACAACACATCCGAACACTTCTTTTAACTTTGCTTTTCCGTTTCATGCGCCCACTTATTGAAAATGGTTTTGTTTACTTTGCCCAACCACCACTGTATAAATTAAAGTGGGGCGGGAAAGACCCAGTTGAATATGCTTTCAGCGACCGTGAACGCGACGGGATGATTCAAATTGGTTTGGATAACGGCAAGCGCCTTCCGAAAGATGATGGAATCCAACGCTTCAAAGGTTTAGGTGAGATGCCCGCTAAAGAGCTGTGGGATACAACCATGGATCCAGAGCATCGAGTACTTATAAAAGTTATGCTCGAAGATGCCGCTGCCGCCGATGATCTATTTTCAGTCCTTATGGGTGAAGATGTAGAAAAACGTCGCGCATTTATTCAACGCAACGCTAAAGACGTTAGGTTCTTGGATATCTAATGGATGAATTAAACCCAAAGAATTTAGAGTCCTTCGATAAAATCGAGACCGTTGATCTCCAAGTTGAGATGGCGCGTTCGTATCTTGACTATGCCATGTCAGTCATTGTCGGTCGAGCTCTTCCCGATGTGCGCGATGGTTTAAAACCTGTGCACCGTCGCGTTCTTTATGCGATGTACGACGCGGGATATCGCCCTGATAAGGGTTACTACAAATCTTCACGCATCGTCGGTGACGTAATGGGTAATTACCACCCACACGGTGACACAGCTATTTATGACTCAGTTGTTCGCCTTGCTCAACACTGGTCTTTGCGTTATTTATTAATCGATGGCAACGGAAACTTTGGCTCACCGGGCAATGATCCAGCTGCCGCAATGCGTTATACCGAGGCTCGTTTATCGCCCATAGCTATGGAGATGATGCGCGATATCGATGAAGATACCGTCAATTTTGTTCCTAACTACGATGGTCGCTCACAAGAGCCAACCGTTCTGCCATCGCGCTTTCCTAACCTATTAGTTAACGGCAGTGCTGGAATTGCTGTGGGTATGGCTACAAATATCCCACCGCATAACTTGCGCGAGATCGGTGAGGCCGTTGTTTATACCCTCGAACACCCTGAGTTAAAACAGGATGAGCTTCTTAACAACTTACTTAAGATCGTCAAAGGTCCAGACTTCCCAACCAAGGGACTCATTGTTGGCCGTGGTGGAATTGAAGATGCGTATCGCACTGGGCGCGGTTCAATCACGATGCGCGCAGTGGTTCAAGTTGAAGAGATCAATAAACGAACATGTCTTGTAATTAGCGAGCTGCCATACCAAGTTAACCCTGACAACTTAGCGCTCAAAATTGCTGAATTAGTTAAAGATGGAAAAATTAAGGGAATCGCCGATGTTCGCGATGAGGGTAATGAGCGCTTAGGTCAGCGCCTAGTTGTAGTTCTACAAAGCAGCGCAATCCCTAAAGTAATTCTTAATAACTTATACAAGCACACACAGTTGCAAGATACTTTCGGTGCCAACATGTTGGCGCTAGTTGATGGCGTTCCACGTACTTTGCGCCTTGATGAATTCATTCGCTACTACATCGAACACCAAGTAGAAGTAATTGTTCGCCGTACTAAGTTCCGCTTAGCTGAAAAAGAGCGCCGCGCACATATTTTGCAAGGGTACTTAAAAGCACTGGATGCACTAGATGCCGTTATTGCATTAATTCGTGCATCTACAACGCCAGAAGAGGCGCGTACAGGTTTGATGAAGTTACTTGATGTCGATGAGATTCAAGCTAATGCGATTTTGGATATGCAGTTACGTCGCATTGCAGCTCTTGAACGACAAAAAATTAACGACGAGTACGACGGTTTAATGTCTGACATCGTCGAACTCAACGCGATCCTTGCAAGTGAAGATAAGCAGCGCGAAATAGTCAAAAATGAGCTTGTAGAGCTCGTAACAAAGTACGGTGATGAGCGCCGCACTCAAATTGTGGCGAGTGAGGGCGACTTCAGCGCCGAGGATTTAATTCCAGATCAAGATGTAGTTGTGACAATTACACGCGGTGGCTATTCAAAGCGCACAATGGCAGATCTCTACCGATCTCAACGACGCGGCGGTCGCGGCGTTAAGGGTGCTGCATTAAAAGAAGATGACGTAGTTGATCACTTCTTTGTTGCATCCACTCACGATTGGTTATTGTTCTTTACTAACCAAGGTCGCGTATACCGCTCCAAAGTTCACGAGCTACCAGATGCTGGACGCGATGCGCGCGGACAGCATGTTGCAAACCTCATGG
>CAILBF010000149.1 GCA_903832395.1 uncultured Actinomycetes bacterium
GTAAATAGCGGCGACCGAACTTGCACTCGTCTCTAAGCCAAGCCCTGATAAGCATTTATCTGCCATACCAAGTATGGGATTTCCTCCGATAATTGGTGAGATACCTACGACCGGAGCTTTTGATTCTTTCAATGCCGTTCGGACTCCTGGGATTCTAAGAATCATTCCAATAGAAACGATTGGATTACTAGGAGCAAATAATATGATGTCTGCTTTGTTAATTGCTTCCATTACTCCTGGAGCAGGGACTGCTGATTCGCAGCCGCTAAGTACAAAATCATTAGCGGCCAACTTCGCGCGATGGCGCACCCACCACTCCTGAAAATGCATCTGCGTCTTACCTTCAAAAGCTTCAACAAGCTGAACTTGTGTCTCAACGAAATCATTGGTCACGGGTAATATTTTCTCATTAATTCCCCAAACGCGACATTGCTCGGCCACAATTTCATGAAGGGGCATGCCTTCAGATAATCGCATTGTTCTAAAAATATGAGTTGCCATATCCTTGTCGCCAAGATTAAACCAAGGATCTTCGCCCAAGTATTTAGCGAGTTCGCTCTGAAAGCTCCATGTCTCACCAGCTCGTCCCCAGCCGCGTATGGGATCAGAAATGCCACCCAAGTTATAAATAATCGAATCTAGGTCGGGACAAACACGCAGACCTCTAATTGTCAGATCGTCGCCGTTATTTACAATCAGAGTTAATTTTGTATCTGGAATCAAACGTAAACCTTTGAGAAACTTTCCACCCCCGACTCCGCCGGCAAGTACGGTGATACGAATGGGGGTTTCCACAGCCTAACTATATAGACTTTAGAGCGTGGAAATGACTTCGAACCAAAGACCTCGTTGGAACATCCTGCTCCCAATCAAAGTTCTGACGAAGGGGAAATCTAGATTCAAGACATTGTCTGATGAGGATAAAATCGAATTAATTAAGGCAATGGCGAATGACGTTATTGATGAATTAATACTCGTGCCTGCTATCGAGTTAATAACAATAATTGGGATTGACCATCGTCGCTTGGGCGAACGAACCCAGGCCAAGATTCAATCAATTGTGCCTGATCCCGCACTGGGAATTAACATAGACATTCTGAGCCTTCACCGTGTCAGCGAACACACTGCTGTGCTCCTTCCGGATCTTCCATCACTAAAAGCTGATGAGGTTGCGTTAGCGCTCACTCTCGCGGGCAATCACGACCAAAGTTTTATTTCCGACCGCAGTGGGCTCGGCACGACTATGTATCTCTCAACCAAAAAAGAGAGTTTTCATCCCCGCTTTGGTGCGCAATCTGCGCGTGAGTATGCAGAAAATAGTGCAGTTGAACTAACCAGTTCGGAATTTATTGGCATCAAACACGATTGCGATAATTTGAGCGACCTGCTGAATTTATCTTTGCCTACTCTGGGACCGGCTACTAGAGCCTTCGTTCAGCACTGGGATTTTCCTCAGTAGATGTGCCTTAGACTTCTTGCATGACTGAATCACACGGAGAGCCTCAAGATCTCAATCTAGATAAAGTAACAATCGGAATAATCGGTGGGACTGGAGCACAAGGTACAGGTCTGGCTTATCGCTTGGCACGTGCCGGTTTCGGTGTTGTTCTTGGCTCTAGAGATGCCTCAAAAGCAGTGCTGGCCGCTGACTTGATAGGCCTAGGCGTCCGCGGGATGTCGAACCCAGAATGTGCATCCGCAACTGATGTTGTGATTATTGCAGTTCCATGGGATAGCCACCAAGAAACAATTTCTTCATTGACCGATCTGTTGATGGGCAAGATTGTCATCGACTGCGTCAACCCGATGGGCTTTGATTCCGCTGGTGCCTTCGTATTAGCCACTGAAGCTGGCAGTGCGGCGTTAGAAGCACAAATACTTTTGCCCGACAGTTTCGTTGTCAGCGCATTCAATCATGTTTCTGCAGTTGTGTTATCGGACGTAAACATCGATGAAGTTGAGATGGACATACTTATAACTGGAAATAACAAGAAGGCAACAGATTTTTCCCAACTCCTTGTCGATCGCATCAAAGGGATGCGCGGAATTTATGCGGGCAAGTTGCGCAACTCAGGGCAAGTTGAAGCCTTAACTGCGAATCTGATTTCTATAAATCGACGATACAAGATACATGCCGGAATTCGAATTACTGGTCTGGACAGTATTAATCTAAATCTCTAATAGACAAAAAGCTAAATCATACTTGTAACTCGAGTAACAATTCGAGAATCTGAAGGCATCCATGTAACCCACACGCGGTCACCAACATTTACAGAGTCGGTCATCACAGATTCATCCACCAAGAAACGTTTTGCTCCCACATCAACAACGACTCGACGATGACTTCCCAGATAGTTCATGTCAAAGACAACGCCAG
Source organism: uncultured Actinomycetes bacterium (assembly GCA_903832395.1). GTDB lineage: Bacteria > Actinomycetota > Actinomycetes > Nanopelagicales > Nanopelagicaceae > Planktophila. The sequence continues at coordinate 2,378 of CAILBF010000149.1, forward strand.
AAAGCGAGTTAAAACCGCTTGAAATTTGAGCATCTGCGGGAAGAATTTTGGTTCTCTCCGGTCTAATCACAATGAATGCCTCGCCGTCGGAGAGCTCCGTTTTGGGAAGAATAAACCGATTCCCTTCTCCGTCTGTAAAAACCTCTCCACCATTGATGATTTTCCCCTCAACGACGTTTGAGTCCCCTAAGAAGCGCGAGACGAATAAGGTCTCAGGTTTTTCGTATAACTCTTTAGCAGTTCCTATCTGTTCAATCCGTCCCTTGTTGAATACAACGATTCGATCAGACATTGCAAGTGCTTCTTCTTGATCATGAGTAACAAAGAGAAAAGTGACTCCAACTTCGCGATGAATTCGCTTGATCTCGGTTTGCAGATTTTCCCGCAACCTCTTATCAAGTGCCCCTAGTGGCTCATCAAGGAGCAATAATTTGGGGCGAAATATCAGAGCCCTAGCTAGCGCAACGCGTTGTTGTTGGCCTCCAGAAAGCTCTCGCGGGTAACGATTGGAGTATCCCTCTAGTCCTACGATTTCAAGTATCTCACCGACACGACGTTCAATCTCCACCTTCGGTACTCGGCGTTGGCGCAGTGCATAGGCAACGTTGGCCGATACGCGCATATGCGGGAAGAGAGCGTAATTCTGAAACACGACTCCAATATTTCGGCGATATGGCGGGATGCCTCCAAGTGATTTTTCATCCATAAGAATCTCGCCTGAGTCGGCCTCAATAAATCCAGCAACTAGATTAAGTGTCGTTGTTTTTCCAGATCCACTTGGACCCAGGAGTGTCATAAACTCACCAGGTCTTACATCGAGATCTATGCCATCAAGTGCGACGCTGCTCGCATAACTCTTTGATAGTCCCGTTATTTTTAGGCTTGCGCCACCGCCATCAACCATTTGTGCCTGCCTTTTCACGGAAGTATGAGAGAACTCCAAACGTAGCTATTAATCCCGTTGCAAGAACGATAATAAGAGTTGCTGCTGCAGCTGCAGTGGGTTCGAATGAAGAAGTCACAGACATATAGATCTGTATTGGTAACGTTTTTAAATCTGGGCCAGTTAGAAAGAGTGAAACGATTGCCTCATCAAATGAAGTTAAGAAAGCGAAGAGCCCGCCAGCCAACACTCCAGGAAGAATTAGGGGAAGAGTGACTTTGGCGAAAGTAATTGCAGGTCGCGCACCCAGACTCTCCGAAGCCTTAATCATCTGCCAGTCAAAGGAGTTTAGAGAAGCGCTTACCGTTATCAGGACGATTGGAATTGCCATCACCGTGTGCGCGAGAATAAGTCCGAGGTAGGTCTCCGTGAGTTGCAATCGAAGAAATACATAGTAAATTCCCATTGCAATAGCTGTACCCGGAACGACAAGCGGTGCCATCAATACGTTTTTCACTGGCGCGACCCATCGTCCTCGAGATTTCGTGATCGCTAAAGCGGCCATCGTTCCAAGAGTCGTGGCCAAAAAAGCCACTGCCAAAGCGATAAGGAAGGAAGCTTTTGCAGCGCCAGTCCACAATGGATCAGTGAAGAACTCTCGGTACCATCGAGTGGAGAGGCCTTTAGGTGGGAAGATAAAACTTTGTTTAGATGAAAAGCTAACCGGGACGACGACAAGCGTCGGTAGTAACATCAGAGTTCCGAGGATGCTGGCATATACAGCCAAAACTCGCTTGTTCGTAGAGCGTTCAGCGCTACTCACTTTCGCCCCCAATGCCAAGACTCTTTGTGAGTCCTTTCGTAAAGAGAGCAACAATTCCGAGGATACCTAGCGCCAGGATAAGTAGGACAAGTGCCATTGCACCGGCGCGACCGAAGGCTAGTACGCGTTGGATCTGAACAACGATCTGTTGTGAGATTAAAGAATTTCTGGTGCTTCCAAGAAATGCTGGTGTGAAATAAAATCCCAGCATGAACACAAAGACTAAGGTTCCACCTGCGAGCATGCCCGGTGTAGCTAAAGGCAGGTAAATTCGTATGAAAGCCGAGCTTGGTCTTGCACCAAGGCTCTCAGCTGCAGTCATGAGTCGACGATCAATCGATGAAAGTGAGGCATAAAGCGGCAGAATTAAGAAGGGTAGCAAGACCTGGATAGAGCCGATTGCTACGCCCCATGTTGTGCCGAGAATGTGGAGATCGCCTAACCCTATGGCAGTTAAAAACTTCGTGAGCGGCCCACTTGGTTGGAGCAGTATCACCCACGCATATAGACGAACAATAAGACTCGTCCAGAAGGGAAGAAGAATTACAGCCAGCAAAACCAAACGCATTCTGGTTCCAACTAATGTCATGAGGTAGGCATAAGGAAAACCTAAGATAAGACAGATTACAGCGACCAATAAACTCACAACTAGAGTGCGTATGAGAATTGTTATTTGAACTTCATTTCCAAAAAACCATTTGTAGTTATCTAGCCCATGATCACCCGGTAAGACGAAGTTGGTCAGGCTCTGTCGAAAGATTTCCAATAATGGATATACAAATATCGCTAATACCAAAAGCATCGGAAGTACGAGTAGCCAAATGTTGCGGTTACGAATGGCTGAAACCATGGGCGTCAGGCTCTTTAGCTTGCCACCCATGGTTTCAACTTTCACTCGAGAATTAGTCACCTCTTACTACACAACCTTATTTAAACCACGACAGGTTATCCAGAAGTCAACTTAGTCCATTGATCGGCGATGTTTGCCGCGTCGTTGGTTAGATATTTCATATCCCACAGCAGGTTAGTTCCAATCTTGCTCTTGTTATTCTCTGGAATAAAAGGCTTGAAAGCACTAGGCATACCGGTCACTGCGGTCTTAGTCGTTGTTGAGTAAGGCTGTAGCTTGTAGTAAGGATTCTGGCCAGCTGACGTAGCAATATACTGCAAGAAAGACCACTGCGCTGTTGGATTCTTAGATCCCTTAATGGCGTAGAGTTGATCCCATCCAGTTGAAACCTTATCCCAAACAACGCCAATTTTGGCGCCATTCTGAGCTGAAAGGCCGGCTCGACCTAAGAAGCACAAGCACATGGAGAAATTACCGGACTCCATAGCTTGGGAGGCCTCATCAAGCGAGTTCTGGAAAGTCAAGTTACTTCCTAGACCCTTAACAACAGTATTGAGTCTGGTCCAATCGAGTGGATACACTTTGCTAGGTGATACACCATCGGCCATCAAGAGCAACTCAGCTGCGCCAACCCAATAGTTGAAGGCAAGTCGTTGTCCTGGGAACTTGTTTAAGTCAAGAAAGTCAGTTATTGCAGTTGGTGGATTGCTTCCGAACTTTGCCTTGTTATAAACAAGTGCAACTGTCTGACCCATTACAGGCACACCGCAAGCATCAACAATATATTTAGGGTTGATTTCACTCATATCAAAACCTGCTGGGCGCTTGGTATAAAGCGTCCCACATGCCGCAGAGGCCTCAGGTGGATCAAGATCAATAATGTCCCACGTTGTCTTGCCGGCTTCAACCATTGCTTTGACCTTGGCTGGGTTAGATGGAGAATCGGTTTTAAAAGTTACACCAGTCTTCTTCGTGAAGGGTTTTAGCCAACCAGCGATTTGCTTATCTTGACCGGCACCGCCCCAAGCTACGAAAGTAAGACTTCCTGATAACTTCTTACTTGTCGCTGCCCCAGCTGAAACAGCCGTCATTGAGAGAACAAGGGTTGCTGCCACGGAGATTACTAAAAACTTCTTTGTCTTTGTATTCACGAATCACCTTTCTAAGTTAAAAGCCATTGACAAGATCAATGGCACCTTTCCCCAACAGGTACGATACCTGGTCGAGATTTGCAAGTATTGTGACGAAAATCTCTTTGCGCTATTGGATAAGTGATTATGGTTTTTACTTTGAGTTGGTCTCCATCACAACACTCTAAGAAATTTCTGGAAGCCGAAGACCGTAGAAAACAACCAACTGGTCAATGCGTCCATCAGCGGCAAAATGAACAACTTCTGCCCCTTCAAAGGAATCGCCAGACGTCTTTTCCCAAGCTCGCCATTCAAATCGGGCCCATCCGCTTGTGACCTCTATGTAACTGATGCGCTCCACGGCAACAGCAGAAGCTCCATCCTGGTAACCATTTATCCACTCTGCAATCTCATCCCAACCTCGGAAAATCGCCTTCGACCCATAGACGATGGCGTCCTCTGTGTAGACCTGGCGAATTAAGCCCAATCTCTCTTCCTTCGGGGCTGGCCACAGACCAACTTCACGATCAACGGCTTCTTGCGGTGTGAGTGTGTTCTTCATAGCCGAATCATTCTGGGCCCGATGTTCTATATCTATCGTGCTAGCGAACAAAACTAACCTTATCCTCGGTTCTAAGGACTACGTAACGATGGGGCTCTCTCTAGATTCGATTTGCTCTCATGAAAGATCAGAGCCAGTTTCAATAATTGGAAGGTTAATTCGGGCAAGAATACGATCCGACCGGACGAGAAGAGCGGCAATAAGCAATAAGCAGACACCAAATATTACGCACGCCGATTTGAGTCCAGTACCCGTGACGACCAGACCCATTACTACTGGAACTAGGGAGTACGTTGTCGCCCAAATTGCATTACCTAATCCAGTGATTGTTCCCAAACCTGAGCCAGTTGCATACGCCCCAAGCGTGCCCTGGGTGTAGGCAATGACACCAAAGGTTGGCTGTAGCGTGCCTCGGATCAAGCTGATGAACCATCCAGCTAGCCAACCTGCAAGAAACATCGGTGTCGCAAAAGCGACGGCCACAAAAATAAGACCACCCGCCGAAAACATAGGGCGGAGTAAGCGAGGGCGCTTCCGAACAAATAGGGCCGATCCAATTCCGAGAAGTGAGCCCAAGGAAAAAGCAAATCCTATGGTTGTTGATGATTCCCCACTTGCGGCGAACACGAGCGGGGCTAGAAGGATCGCACCTCCGCTAAGAAAGCCGGCAACTGCATTAGTGACCATTGCGCTGCGCAGTAATGGCGAACTAAAAATGATGCGTGCATCTTTTCGCATTGACCCTGCATACGGAGTTGAAGCGGTATGCGGAGCGAACCATAAGACCACTGTCAGAACTAAAGAGATGATGGCGACTAGAACAAATGGAAGCCAGATTCCAACGTGCTGCGCCAAAAGCCCAACCGATGTCGGACCTATTACAAATGCCGCACCCGCAATCGCAGGAATCATCGCAGTCGCACGCGCGCGCTCTAAATCTGTGCGTCCCGTTGAGGCGGCACCAGTAACAACTGCAGTTCCGATAAGTGCATATGCCATTCCGTTTATCAAACGTCCTAACAGCAAAACCAACAATGTCGTCGCCACCAACTGCACTAGTGCGCCAAACATGAGCAATACACCTCCGGCGATAGCTGCAATTTTCCAGCCGGATCTATCGGTTAACGGTCCAAGCCACAAAGAAGCAAAAATCATGACGAAGGGAGTCGCGCCTACGAGAACTCCAAGCTCCAACGGCGTGAGTCCCAATTGGCTGCGAAACGTAGGGAGCAATGGAACGATTAAAACATCTGCGATAGCAGCAATGGCCATAAGGCCATAGAGCGAAAAGCGCGCAACATGAACAAAGTGCAGATTGGGCGATTGCGTCAACTGCTCACCCTCTTCATTAAATCTCTGATTGCGATCCAATTACTGCCTGAAACATTGGAATGCTTTCACCTTGATGAGTGTTCACCACTATAAGTTCCAATGCCATATCGCAGTGAAGATCTGTAGGCACAGTGCCAATGATGGTTGAAACCATTACTGGTCCCTCCTCCAATTCAACAAGTGCTACTAGGTATGGAGTCTCAAATGCATCGGAGTAACTGTGGTGAATGACCGTCCACGACCAAAGTCGACCCCGACCACTGGCCTTCTCCCAGCGCACCGCGGTGCTCAGACATCCAGAACAGTTTGGACTAGTCGGCGGGTAACGCCAGGTTTCACAGTTATCACAGACCTGCAGTCGAAGTTCACCTGCTTCAAGTCCGCTCCAGAATGGCTCTGACAACGGTGTGCTCGATGGCATTGGTACGGCAGAAGAATCTAAGTAACTCATCGACGAAACACCGCCCCTCCGGAAACATTGCTCGAATTCATAAATGCCGCCGTCTCAATGTTGGGTAGCTGGCGATCACCTGCTTCCCCACGCAGTTGCACAACAATTTCAGCAATGTGGTTCATACCCTGGAGATAGACCTCAGAGGTATGACCTCCGCTTGTATTCATTGGGAGGGATCCGTTAAAAGTTATTTCACCGTTCATAATAAATTCGGCGGCCCCACCTCGAGGACGGAAGTTATAGCCTTCAAGTGCGAAGACTGCTGAGGTCGTAAAGTTGTCGTAGATACCGACCGTATCAATGTCAGATTGTTTTATTGCACCGCTAAATATCTGCTCGGCAACTTGCGCCGACGATGCGTAATAACAATCAGGCATCGAATAATAAGGACCTACGTTTGCACTCATAGCAGCATCATGAACTATCACTGGGCGCTGTTCTGGTTTGGTCGCTGATGAATCAGTTAAAATTATTGCGACAGCGCCATCACAGTTGGTGCAGTAATCAAGAAGTCGAAGTGGATCGGCAATCATTCGCGATGCACCATACTCTTCAAGAGTTAAAGGCTTACGGAAAATTGCATGTGGGTTGCGCACGGCATTGGCACGATTAGATACAGCTACATGACCTAAGACCTCGCGCGGAGTTGCAAACTCATGTTGGTGACGTCCAAACATCATCGCATGGTGAGATCCCAACCCTGCAAGACCAAACATCGCCTCATAGGCCTCACTGCCCGATGCCGATCCAGTCATGTCCCATTGGGTGTCGACTGAACGATTGTTGAAGGCAATAACAAGGGCAATAGTTGTTGCAGCGCCGGTTGCTATCGCTTGCGCCGCGTGGTTTAGGGCACCGCCTATCCATCGTCCACCACCTTCATATTGCATGACATAAGGAATCAACTCGAGGCCAGCTCGCTGGGCAACTGCGTCGTAAGGCACGGTCATTGTCATCAGGCCATCGAGCTCCTTAGCTGCAAGGCCGGCATCGGCGAGCGCTAGGGTCAGCGCCTCAACCGCCAAATCAACACTGGAGCGAAATGGATCTGGAATGCGCAACTTCTCATGCTCGGTCGAGCCGAGTCCGACGATCGCAATTCGATCTCGGGTTATCGCGCGCGAGGCAGGGCCACGGCGAGAACTGAGGGAATCCTGAGGCATTACTTTCCCCTTCTGATTACTATTCGGTTAAAGAAACAATAAAGGTAGTGAGGAATATTTACTGCCGAGTCGTTCGTGCGGTGAAACTGCATGAATGGCAGTCTAATTACGGAATTTCGCCCGCAATATCGTCTATAGACCCAATCTCCATAGCCATTATTGAACTTCACAACAGAGATCCTCTTTCGTCAAAAATAGGGGATTAGTTCTCGGAACCAATATGCTACTTTTAATTAGTTAATTAGACGATTGTGCTCTAGTACAAGTTACTAGAATCTACGTCAATGCCAGATTCAAAGGAGAACGTGCTCAATCCAAAACTCACCGTAGGAGATTTACTACGACAGCCATCCTGGGGCTTAGAACTGCTCGCAGGTGCTGGTGGTTTGGATCGCACTGTGACATGGGCTCATCCTTCAGAGGTAGATATTGTGCTCAACTACCTCGATGGCGGTGAATTACTCATGAGCACCGGCATTCTTATCCCACCAGAAGCTGGAGACCAAGTCGCCCTCATTCGACGAATGAATGAAAAGGGTGCAAGCGGCCTCTCTTTGGGAACCAAGGCCCCACCTCTAACTCCAGAGTTGATTGCAGAGGCTGATGCCCTCAACTTCCCAATACTCAAGGCTCCAGTACCACTTGGTTACATGACGGTGACTAAATATGTAGCCAATGCCAATGTTGCCCAAACACAACAACGGCTTTTAACAGAGCTGCGCATTTACGAGGTCTTAACACCTGGCCACATGCTCACCGCTCACCAAAAATTCTCTTTTCTCGAAAAGCTCACTGGTTATCGACTTCTCGTAGTTAATGCTCAGGGAACCACACTTCTGAGTGGGATGGAAAATGCTCCTCCTGAAATCTCACGGGAATCCCTTGCAGCTACCTTGGTAACGGAGAGCAATTTCTCTGTAACAATCGAGGGGGGGTTAATCCGTCCTCTTACTGTATTGGACCGTCGAGCCGGTTGTCTTGTAGCGCTACAACCTGCCGATGAAGAAACTAATGTAACGGCGTTGAGCTCTCTGCGACATGTGGAAGTAATTGCAGGTTTGGAGATCGCCGACCTTTACCGACGTCGAGAGATACGACGACGAGAGAGCAGTGAGCTTTTAGCGCGCTTCATCAACGGAACTCAATCCGCTGACCGTATGGCCTTCCCAAGTCGCAAAGGGGCAAATCGAAAGTTTGTCTTCGCGGGTGTAAAGGGAAGCTACGACGGTGAAGCAACGATGGCCGAAGAACTGGGACATCGCTTATCGGATCGAAATATTCCTCACTTACTTTTAGAAGAATCCGATCACACATGGCTCGTGATTCCCTCAGGCAGCGAACACAGCTTGGCTGCTGTTCTAGTTGGAAGTGATGTAACAATTGGATTGAGTGGTGCACACTCAATGCTCTCTTCGGCATCAATTGCTCGCAGAGAGGCGTTATGGGCTGAGTCATTCGGTGATAGAGATTCCGAGTATTCAAACCTTCGCTACTTTGGCGCCGCCGGCGAGTGGGCACAATGGCTGCCTGCAGATCTGAATGCACTCACTGTGCTTGTTGAACAGGTACTAGGAAAAGTACAAGCCCACGATCAACTTGGCCGCGGATCGGATTTGATGGAAACTCTGCGTGTATTCCTGAAAAATGACCGCCGCTTACAAGTCACAGCTGATGAGTTGCATGTTCATAAGAACACTCTGACATATAGATTGAAAAGAATCGAAACTTTAACAGATCGAGACCTCAATTCAACTGCCGATCATGCACAGATTTGGTTGGCTCTGCAAGCGGTGCAAATTGTTTCTGGCCTTATAGATTCAAAGCCAGACCTCAAAAGATAATTAGTTGTGAGTTAATATTCAGCAGTAGTTCGTGATATTAACTAGAGCAACTTATCGGGTTTTGGAAAGCCCTGACGGCCAATAAATCTGACCAAGTCCGCGCTTATTTACTTTTCCCATCGCAGTACGGGGTAAGGCTTCGACAAAAACTACATCACGAGGGCATTTATAAATAGATAGATTCTCGCGACAGAAATGAATTAATTCCTGAGACGATACTTTTGCGCCACTCTTAATAACCACTACAGCGCCGGCAACTTCACCTAAATCAGTGTCGTTGATTGCAACAACAATTGCATCCTCTACGGCCGGGTGTGATATGAGAATATTTTCAGCCTCCGCAGGATAAATGTTAACTCCGCCAGAAATAATCATGTCGCTGCCTCGATCGGTAATGAACACATAACCATCATCATCGACATACCCAATATCACCGAGAGTAAAAACTCCAGGACGAATATGGGCAGTGCGCGTCTTCTCAGGATCGTCATCATAAATAATGCCTATTCCACGAGAGTCCTCGAAGTAAAGTAGACCCTCTTCGCCGGCAGGAAGTTCGTGGCCCTCGGGTGAATAAGCGAAGGCACGTACAATCGATCCGAGGACGCGACCGACGCTACCCGGGCGCTCGAGCCATTCTTTACTTCCAATTCGGCAAATAGTCCCTGACTCTGTCGCACCATATGCATCTACCAGGACCGGACCCCACCATGAAATCATTTCACGTTTGATTGCCGGCGGACACGATGCTCCCGTGTGAGCGACATATCCAATTGATGAGAGGTCATAACGTTGGCGTACTTCAGAGGGCAGAGCTAAAAGTCGCGCAAAATGCGTTGGCACCATTACCGTCGCCGCAATTTTTTCAGATTCGATAAGAGAAAGTGTTCGTTCTGCATCAAAGCGACTTGGGATGACGACCTTCTGTCCTGCAAGTAGCGCACGAACACCTGAGATCGGACCAGTGTGATACAGGGGACCAACAACCAGGTGCGATCCCTGTGTAAAAGGTAGAGCGACGCAGGCAGATATGTAGTCGCGCACAGTTCCAGGTAAGCCGAATTGATTTGTTATCTTGACCATCTTCGGCGTTCCACTCGTGCCGGAAGTAAACATAATGTAAGGGCGACATTTAATATCTAGATTGATGTCATCAGAGTTACCTTCAAGTAGCCATTCGCTCCAGCTTTTAGTCCCACTAGATACTGCCTCTGCCGAACCCCACACCACGACAGATATAGCGTGATTGCTCGCATACTCGATTGCACTTTGCGATCTTTCTGCATCACAGATAATCAAGTCAATCTCAGAGCGAACCATAATCGAGACTGCTTCAGCGGGAAGGAGATGAAAATTAATTGGAACAACGCTTGCACCAGCCAGCACTACTGCGGCATGCGCCATCAGTGCTTCAGGCCCATTTGCGCCCCAAATCGCCACACTCGCGTGTGCGCTTCCTCGGCGAATCTGGAAGACGGCGCGACGCAAACTATCGATGACCTCACTCCACAAGAGAAAAGTGTCATCGCCGACAATTGCTCGACCGTTGGGAAGATCTAAGGCGCGATCTAGAATCAAATCTGCACCGTTGGCTCATCCAAAACCGCAGATGGAAGAATTAAGCGAGCAATCCGTTCTCGGTGGTACTCGGAGGTGTCGAAGAATTCGCGATAGACAACGGCACTTTTGAAAAACAAATGAGCATCAAGCTCCCAAGTAAAGCCCACTCCCCCATGCACCTGAATATTCTCTGAGGCAGCAAGCCATAGCGCATCTGAAACTGTGGAGCGCGCAATGCTGCTACGAACTTGATTACCGTAATTCTCTTCGCGGAGCGACGATGTAAGCGCAGCAGCGGCAGAAACAATCTCAACGTGCACATCAGCAAGAATGTGTTTGATGGCCTGGAATGAACCGATGGCTCGACCAAATTGCTGGCGCAACTTCGCGTATTCGACTGACATTTCAAGTGCACCGCGTGCGATGCCTAACTGGCGTGCTGATATGAGTACTTCAGCCGTCCAGTTCATCTCATGCACAGCTTTGGAGACGGATTCTCCACGTGCCAGTACTGCGCCAATTGCGCCATTAAATTCCACTCGGCCCAAATCTACTGTGGAGTCAAGACAGAGCTGCTCCGTAATTGTGACGCCTGAAGCCTGTGCCGAGAGTTCAATTAGCACGACGGCGCCTTCCTCATCTAGCGCTACGACCAAGAGTTGCCCGGCACGGTGTGCATCGATTACTCGGACAACTTCTCCATTCAAAACGCCACTGGCGTTATTGAAATTTACTCTATTGCTTTGTGCATCTAAATCATGAGTGATATCGAGAACCACTGTCACGATTGTTGATCCCGCACAAATATCTTTAAGCATCTCAGCTGCGGGAATCGATTCTGCTGCAATTGATTGTAAGAGCGGCACTCCAAGCATCAAGCTACCAACGAAAGCTCCAGGGACAATTAGTCGACCCGCCTCTTCATGGAGAATCGCTGCATCGACGATGCTGCCACCACTTCCGCCGTACTCTTCACTCACGCCAAGGCCTAGAACTCCAAGTTCACGCGCCAATTTGCTCCACAGTTCTTGATTCCATAAATGCGGATTAGTAAGAGTTTCGCGAGCAGCGAATTTCTGCGCCTCGGAAGTAAAAAGATCGCGAAGAATTTCGCGTAGTTCTTTCTGCTCATCAGATGTACCGGGAATCATTATTGGCCCTCTTTTAAATTTTGAGGCTCTCGCGGGAGACCCAAGATGCGTTCGCCGATTGTGTTACGTTGAATTTGCACAGAGCCACCGTAAATAGTCTTTGCCCTAGCCATCATAAATTGATCTTGCCAAGCATAGGTACTGTCGGGAGAGCCCAAAGGTTCGGGTGAAGTCCCGCCCTGACCGGGTTGACCCTCTCGCAAAATTCCATCTCCACCAAGAATTCGCATAGCAAGTTCGGTGGAAAGCTGGTGGTAGTGGCTCTCGTACATTTTAAGAATTGATGATTCAGCCCCGGGTTGCTCACCGCGCGCAGCACTTGCGATACTGGCGCGCCCAAGTTCGTTCATAATTTCGATTTTTGTGTAGGCGCGAGCGAGTTCTTGGCGAATTGCGCGATCATCAATAAGGCCATGATCTGCAGCAAGGCGGCATAGACGACGAAATTCAATTGCATATCCAACATATTTTCCGGCTGCGGCAGTGCTGCGCTCGTATCCGAGAAGTGCAAGTCCAATCTTTGCACCATCACCGGGCTTACCAATGATATGTTCTGCCTTTGTACGGGCGCTATCAAGAAAAACCTCACAGAACTCGGTAGCCCCAGTCATAGTGCGGATGGTGCGCACAAGAACTCCTGGTTGTTCCATCGGCACTAATAGAAAACTTAAGCCCTTTGCCTTTGGTGCCTGTGGATCTGTGCGAACGAGAGTGAAAAGCCAATTTGCATGTTGGCCGTGGCTCGTCCATACCTTTTGTCCATCTACTACCCACTCACCATCAGTAAGAGTTGCTTTTGTGCGAAGTGCGAACAAGTCGCTTCCAGCATCGGGTTCGGAATAGCCCTGCGCCCATCGATGTTCACCACTTAAGATCCGTGGAAGGAAATAACGCTTCTGCTCTTCGCTTCCCCAAGCAAGAATCGTTGGGCCGAGAAGTGCAAATCCATTTGCATCTGATGCGGCAGGTAGTAAAGGCGCACCAACTTCGGTGAAGATGCGCTGAACTTCTGACTGATCCACCAAATTCATTCCGGCGCCACCATATTCCGTTGGCCACGATAGGCCCAGAAGTCCTGCATCTACGAGTTTTTTGCGCCAGGTAATTAAGAACTCTTCGCGCTCTTCACTGCTGAGTGCGCCTACTCCGCGCCAACCAACAGGTAACTCACGTTTAAGGAAATTCGTAGCCCGGCTTACAGATTCGGAGCCAGCTACTGACTTATTTGTCATCGCGTTCAGCACCGGACTTACCCTGCAACTTCATGCTTTTAACATCCATTCCACCGATAATGTCTCCCGTTAATTCGGCATTATGGGCATGCGCTAAGTGATGTAAACCAAAGGCCGCATCCATTCCCGTTCGACGACCCATAGCGTCGTAGGAAAGATTTACTGCCTTCTTTGCCAGCGTTAGTGCAAAACGTGGCATAGTTGCGATTCGGGAGCCAAGGTCTCGAGTGAATGTCTCAAGGCTCTCGCGCGGCACGATGTGATTAACCATGCCTAACTCATAAGCACGTTGTGCCGGAAAACGATCACCTGTAAATAAAAGTTCTTTAGCCGCTCGCGGATTGAGTGCCCATGGATGATCGAAGTACTCCACTCCACTAATTCCCATGCGCACTGTTGGATCCGAAAAGAATGCATCATCAGAGGCAATGATGAAATCACACGACCAGGCCAACATTAATCCGCCCGCAATGCACGCGCCTTGGACCATTGCAATAGTTGGTTTAGGAATCTCTGCCCAACGTCGACACATTCCTAAGTAGGCCTCTGACTCTCGCGAATAGCGCAGTTCGGCCGCCTCTCTAGTCGAGTGATCGAAATACAATACTGAGCGACGTTCAAAAGGTAGATGAGAATCTCGTGTTGGACCAATGTCGTGGCCAGCAGAGAAGTGCTTCCCATTTCCGGCAAGCACGATAACTGCAACATTGTCATCGTTGACCGCACGCTGAAATGCATCATCAAGGGCATATGTCATTGCTGAGTTTTGGGCATTACTAACATCCGGACGGTTCATTCGCACAAATGCAATTCGATCGATTACTTCGTACTCAACAATGCCCTCGTTTGAGAAGCTAGCTTCCATCGACAGGGACTTCCTCTCTCAATACATAAATGCTACTGATAAGCAATCACAACTGGCCATCGTCTACTTACTCTTAATTGTTCACAACAGCTCGAACGCCGTCAGCGATCCGATCCACAGATTCAATTATGATGCCAATATCCATAGGCGTTGAAAGTGCAAAGCGAAGGCTCGGTGTGGTGAGAATTTCACGGTCGATGAGAGCTCTAAAAATATCCCGCTGCCATCCAGCCCCTGGCTTTGGGCTCAGGTTAACCATCTTAGAAAGCGATCCAGTACCTAAAATGTCAACACCAAGGGGTTGTAATCGAGGGCGGAGCAAGCTCCGGAACTCATCGCTGAGATCATTTAATCGCGAAATATCACTCTGCTCGAAATAGCGCATGGTGGCGCCACCGGCGGCCATAGTTACTGGGTTGCCGGAGAACGTACCTCCGTGAAAAACAGGTTTCTCTTCTCGAGGATCGAAAGCGCTCATTATTTCTGTGCGTCCTACTACAGCCCCGACAGCAAAACCTCCACCAATGATTTTCCCGATCACCATAATGTCGGGCTCTATGTGGAAGTAGTCCACCGCCATTCCACGGACGAATTGCCGAAAGGAAACAACTTCGTCAACTATGAGTTTGGCTCCATGTTGCGTTGTGAGTTGACGTGCCAAATCAACATAGCTTCGATCGAGCGGGTTTCCACCAGCGCGCTCTGGCATGAGGTCGAGCACAATGCCTGCAATTTCTGAACCTCGAGAATCCATGATGTATTGCAAAGCCTCTTTATTGCCAACTGGAATAGTAACCGTCTCTAAACGCGCGCTATGGGCTACACCATTCATTAGTGATTCGCCGACTGAGGGCAACGCAGCATCGGCGCCACCGTGGTAAGCCGGACTCTGAAGAACAATAAGATTTCGCCCTGTCACGCCGCGCGCTAATCGCATCGCAACCATGACTGCTTCGGTCCCTGAATTGCTGAAACGAATCTGTTCCGTCCAACCTATTCGCGATACCAGATATTCAGAATACTCAATCTCAATCTGAGTTGTTGCGCCGAAGCATGCGCCCGTACGGATAGCTTGCACTGCTGCATCAACTGTAGGTTGATGAGCATGTCCGTGAATGAGGGAAGTAAAGTTATTATTGAAGTCGATCCAACTCCTACCGGTTTCCACCGTCACCATGAAGCCACTACCGGAAATGATTCTTGGTATTAACGGGAATACTGCCGCGAGACTCCGCGATACCCCGCCTGGGAGCACAGCTAGCGCTCTGGAGTTCCACTCTTCATCACTACGCTCTAGTGCTGATACGTGGGTGGCTACCTCACTCATGAACTGCTTCCCCTCTAATGTTGTGTTTATCAAAAATTATGAGTTCAGTTCTTGGTTTGAAACAAGAACTGACCCACAATTTTGTACAGAATTCTTAGTCGATGTGGAACATAAGTGTCTGGGTCTGAGTGAATGAGCGAAGGCCTTCTTCACCAAGTTCACGACCAATACCACTTCGCTTTACTCCACCTGAAGGTCCACGGCGCTCCCAGTCGCTAGTTCCAGCATTAATTCGGACAGTTCCCGACTCAAGTGCATCGGCGACAGTCCAAGCCGAACTTAAAGACTCAGAATAAACAGCGGCAACAAGGCCATAGTCAGAGTCATTTGCTAGCGCGATTGCCTCTTCAAGAGTTTCAAATTTGATACATGGTGCAACGGGACCAAAAGTCTCTTCGCGCGCAATCTCCATATCATTCGTCACCCCGATGAGAACTGTCGGTTCGTGATACATACCATTGTGGTTGCCACCAGTTACGACAGTTGCACCCATGGACTTAGCCTGCTCAATATGTCGAATAGTTTTTTCGAGAGTCGACTTACTGACCAGTGGACCCATGTCGGTAGCGGGATCACGTGGATCTCCAACTTTGAGCGCCTTGGCTTTGGCGGAGAGTTTTGCTACAAACTCATCGTGGATGCCAGATTGCAACAAGATGCGTTCAGATGCTGTGCAGATTTGGCCAGCAAGGAAGAAGCAACCGTGAATTGCACGTTCAACAGCTGCATCAACATTTGCATCATTGAGAACTATGAGTGGGCCGTTTCCTCCGCACTCAAGCAACAGGCGTTTCATACCTGCCGCACGAGCAATCGCTTCACCGGTTGGTGAGCTTCCAATGAAACAGATGAAACCTACATTGGTGTGACGCACTAATGCATCTCCAACATCCGCGGCGCCGTAGACAATGTTAATTAATCCATCTGGAAGAAGTCCCGTGTCAGTAATAACTTGAGCCATGACACTCGGTGAATAAGGACAGGCTTCACTTGGCTTCCAAACGCAAGCATTTCCAACAATCATTGCAGCAACCATGTTGAAGATCATTTCAACTGGGAAGTTGAATGGTGAAATAAATGCTCCAACTCCGATTGGCTTATGCATGACAACGATGCGACGTGACGGATGATCCTCTGAGAATGTCTGCTGAGTAACTCCGGTAAAACGCAACGCATCCTGAATAGCTTCTTTTGCTACAGGAATGGTCAACATCAACTCGGCCTCTGCACCAGCCGGAGTAGTACCTACCTCGGCTTCGATCCAACCCGCGATTTCATCTTTACGGGCCGCAATCGCATCGAGGACTTTGACCAAAATTTCAGCTCGTTGCGGAATGGAAAGTTTTCCCCACTCCTTTTGCGCTTTTCGCGCAGCTTGCGCAGCAGCATCGACTTGGGCTGTGCTCGAATACCGCACTCGGCTTATGAGCTCACCCGTTACCGGGCTAAGTGTGTCTGCAAGTTGGCCCTCACCATCAACCCATTTTCCGCCGATTAGACAACGGGCAACAGGCACATCTGTGGAAGTATTAGTCATCAGAATTCATCTCCTGTAGTAGTTGTTTCGATCATAGGAAGTTAAAGTTAAGGTGTTTGATGTTTGTGAAACAACGAAGAGCTTCCTCGCCAGTCTCGCGACCGAGACCGCTCTGTTTAACTCCACCGAATGGTGCGTTGATGTCCCAATCCATGTTGCCGCGATTAATGACGACTACTCCTGCCTCAAGCTGCTCGCTGAAGAGCCACGCTCGATTTAATGATTTTGTAAAGACTGCCATCTGGAGTCCGTACTGAGAATCATTTGCGATATCCAGTGCCTCTTGATCAGTCTTGAACTTCATGACTGGAGCAACTGGGCCGAAGGTTTCATCTCGAGCGATATCCATGTCTGGAGTTACACCGATCAAAACCGTTGGCTCGTGATAGAGGCCATCGTGGCCGCCACCAAAAACAACGGTTGCACCCTTTGCTTTAGCATCGGCGATGTGTGCCAAGCTCTTAGCAAGAATGCGCTCATTAATGAGTGGTCCCATTTGCGTATCTTCATCGAATGGATTACCCACTTTAATTTCTGCAGAACGTGCAACTAATTTAGCGACAAACTCATCATGAACGGATTCATGAACAAGAATTCGCTCAGATGCGACACACACTTGACCGGCAACGTAATAACATCCGACGACAGCTCCCTCAACTGCTGCATCAATGTCAGCATCATCCATAACGATCAGTGGACCATTGCCTCCGCATTCGAGCATAAGGCGCTTCATCGGTGCATTGCGGGCAATCTTGTCTCCGACGGCGCTGCTACCAATGAGGGCAACAAAGCCGACCTCTTTGTGAGCAACAAGGTTTTCACCGATGTCGCCTCCACCGTAAAGGAGATTGACGGTTCCGGCCGGGAATCCAGCTTCCATAAATGCTTCAGTAACAATGAAGGGTGTGTAAGGAGAGAATTCACTTGGCTTCCACACTGTTGTATTACCCATCATGAGCGCCCCTGCGACATTCAAAATCATTTCAGCGGGAAAGTTCCACGGTGAAAGAAATGCGCCGACACCAATAGGGTCGAACTGAGTGAGCACTCTGCGATTTGGGTGCTGCGGCATGATACTTCCAGCGGCAGAACCTTGCATTCGTAGCGCATCTTCGGCAGCTGCCCGAATGCAATTCACGGTAATGCTGAAGATAACTTCATGACGAGCTTCATCGATGGTCTTGCCCATCTCCCCTGTCATCATTCGGGAAATTTCTTCTCCTCGACGAAGGACTGCATCTGCGGCAGCGTGCATCATCTTCGCCTTGGTCATCATGGGCACTGCGGCCCACTTCTTCTGTGCTGCGCGCGCAGCCTTGGCCGCGGCATCAACCTGCGCCAAACTGGCATATCTGACTTGGGAGACAATCTCGCCATTTATCGGACTGTGAATATCGTGAAGTTCGCCCTCTCCTTCTACCCACTGGCCATTGATCAGACAGAGGGCGCGGTGAACGCCAACATTCGAATCGGCACCGATCGGACCGATTTGCTCTAACACACTGAGAGTGGAACTCACGGCGGCTAACCTCCTCTTTGTCGGGTCAATCAACTATAAGGAAGGTAGTTTCCTACTAAGCTGACATCCATTCCGATGGCCAGTTACGCCATTTAAGTCAGAAAACTTAAATAGTTAACGGCCAATGTGAGGAAAGGTTAGGACCAGGGTTACCCGTCGTCCACTGTGCAAACAAGAGAATTATTGCCACTTTGTTGTATCTAGAGCCAAGTGGCATTTAGCCCCGCTAATGATCCCGCGCACAGCACCTAGTACTTCTCGCTGTAAGCAACGGCGGGATTCGTGCCTTTGCACCATTGCTTATCCTCTGCCAAACATCCACTCTTACCCTCATGAATACTGAGCTGACACGTTTGCGCGCGCCATTAGGGGAAATTTTGGAACGTCGCGCCGTCGAATTCGCCGACTCTTTGCTCCTGCGAACTATCGATCTTGATGGTCAGGTCATTGCCTCGTATACCTACGATGAGTTCAATCGATACGTAAATCGACTTGCTCACGGCTTTAGCGCTTTAGGGCTTGTGGCTGGAGATCATGCTGTCATCATGCTGGCCAACTCTGCCGAGCACTTGGCAGTCCAATATGCATTAGTAAAACTCGGTGTAATCAAGGTTGAAATCAACGTAGATTTTCGTGGTATTCCGCTAGAACACACCATAAAGTTAACGGGCTCAGCTGTGCTTATTACGGAGAATCAATACCTAGAGCCAATCGCCGAATCACTCAATGGGCTTGGGCAACTTAAAAATTGCGTGCTCACTGATAGAGCTGCATCTATACCAACTTCGTTGCAGGGATTGGATTTTCGCGTATTGAACGAGGTGGCCAGTAGCCGTGAAGAAAATCCGGACCAGGTAGTAACTGATGACCTCATGCCCGAGGTAATTGTTTTCACCTCGGGTTCGACTGGATTATCCAAAGGCTGCATTCTCTCTCACCGCCGCAATGTCTGCTCCGCACTTGCCGCAATTGAGTGTCTTGGCCTCAATGCCTCTGATCGACTCTTTACTCCATATCCGGTTTACCATGTTGGGTTTCAAGCCAGCGAGTTCTTACCCATGCTTCTTGTCGGCGGAAGTGCGGTGATTGCACCGCGCTTTAGTGCATCTCGATTCTGGCAGCAAGTATCCGACAACGGCATCACCTGGCTAACGCTTCAGGGCTCGGTCAGTCGAATTCTGTGGGATCGAGAAAGTGAAGCAATTGAACGAGAGCACAAACTTCGAATCACGTGGGGAACTCCGCTTCTAGTTGATGCAGAGGAATGGAAGGCTCGCTTTGGTCATCCAGTACTCACGGAGGGGTTGTGGGGAATGAGTGAAACTGGAATCGCTCTAACGTCGGCACCATTGGGCTCTAAGCTACGCGGAGGTGCAGTTCGAAGCACGCATGAAATTAAGGTAGTCAATGATGCCGATGAATCAATGCCCAATGGAGAGTCGGGCGAGATAGTTGTGCGTCCACGCGAACCTGGCGTAATTTTCGATGGTTATTTTGGTAACGATGAAGCGACTGTTAAAGCCTGGCGTCACTTATGGTTTCATACTGGAGATCTAGGCCGTTTCAATAGCGACGGACGTCTTGAATACTTGGGTCGCTCATCTGGACGAGTCAGAGTCCGCGGTCATCAAGTTTCAACGACTGAGGTCGAACAGGCAATAATCGCTCATGAAGGAGTTGCTCACTGCGTCGTTCTAGGTTCACCCAGTGCAATGGGTGATGAGGATCTGCATGCATTTATTGAACTACATTCTGAAATGGCCGTTACGGAAATAGAAGTGCGAGCCCACCTTCAAGGTAAGTTAGCTCGTTACATGATGCCGACATCAATTACATTCCTATCGGCACTCCCCAAGACTGGAACTGGAAAGTACGCCATCGGGGAACTTCGCGCGCTTGTACCTTCAACGGTCAATGTTGAAAAATAATTAATTTCTGCAGTTAGTTTTGATGTTCACTCGGTGATAGCGCAATAAGAAGTTCGCGTAACTCTTCTGCGCCACACAGTGGAGCCAAAATTAGTGTGTCCACTCCAGCTACAGCAAATGCGCGCAGTTGAGTTTTCATCTCTTCGGGTTCGCCAAAGACGACGATTTCGCGAAGAAAACTCTCGGGAATTAACTCTGCCGCTAAGGCTTTATCCCGCGCCGCCCATGCATCCTGCGCAGGCTTAAGAAGGTCACCCCAACCATGGGAGGCATAAAACTCAATATAAGGTGGAGCGCCAAGAAGTTGTGAAAGCCAACCGCGCGCTTGCTCTAATGCTTCCTTTTCGGGTCCAGGTATGCACCAGATTCGGGCTGCGAGTTCAACGCTTCCAGCACTTCGTCCAGCTTGGCTTTGCGCATCTTGAATTGCTTCGCGAATCTTTCCGATCGCACTTACTGGAGTGGAAGTAATTAATGCAATATCGGCAACTTCTCCCGCCAGCGCAATCATCTTGCTTCCTAAACATCCGATGGCGATAGGTATCGGCGCCTTAGGTAAACGTTCAAGTTTGAAACCACCATCAAGGCGGCCGCCTGACCAGAGTTCACGCAACTCCAGGATGGTTTTGCGCATCTTAGCCAGCGGTTTTTCCCATGAGATTCCATGCCACGACTCCACCATTACTTTGGTAGATGAGCCGAGTCCTAAACAAAAATTGCCCTTCGAAAGTTCTGCCATGGCCACAGAAGTTTGCGCTAAAACACCCACAGGTCGAGTAAACGTGTTAACAATTCCAGTAGCGAGCCGGACCCTCGGGGCCAAAACACTTGCCGCGCCTAAAATCGTGAAAGCATCGGCGCCATTCGCCTCTGAACTCCAGATATCGTCATATCCAAGATTACCGATTAACGATATGAGGTCGTGATGCTCATCGAGAGTGATTCCCGGAAACGGGACCGTCATTCCCCATCTAATCGAGCGCTCTGCCATCTAGGAAATCTCCTCTAGTAATCTATTAACGTCACCAAAATTAGCGACTTGTTGCGTCTTTGCGTCCCTGCATGTACGCATCGGCGATTAGGTTTACTGAAATTGTCAAAAGTGCCAAGAGTATGGCTGGGGCTAATACTGAGAGTAAGTTAACTTGAATAAACATCTTATTTTCGGCGACCATCAAACCCCAGTCTGCAGCCGGTGGCTGAAGTCCCACACCTAAGAAATTCATCGCTGCAATTCCAAGGATTGCATATGTAAATCGAACACCAGCATCGGCAATAACTGAAGAGGAAATGCTGGGCAATACTTCATGGTGCAAAATCCAAGCTGTTCGCTCGCCTCGAGCGATCGCAGCCTCAACATAGCCACGAGTTGAAACTTCAAGGGTTGCAGAGTAAATAATGCGAATAGAGCTTCCAACTAGTGCCAACATAACGCCTACAACTAAGACCCAGATTTGTGTCCCGACCGCTGTAATGAATACAAGTACAAGAAGCAAAGCGGGAAAGGCCAATAACACATCAGTGCTGCGCATAAGCCACGTATCCCAACGCCCGCGTTTAAATCCTGCAAAGAGACCGATTGGAAGTGCGACAAGATATGTCAGAATTGAAACTGTTGCCCCGAGCCACAACACGGTAAATCCCCCGTGAAGCACACGGCTAAGAACATCTCGACCTAGGCCATCAGTTCCTAGCAAAGCATCAGAGGATGGACCGGATCCAGGCATTCCGACAATATCTGTAATGGAGTGCGGTGATAAAAAACGACCAAGCAATGCCACTGCTATTACGAAGATCAGCATAACCAGTCCAGTTTGACCAGAGCGCTGCTTTGCTATTGAACGTAGAGATGAGTTTTTCATAGTGTGTTCCTCAAACGTGGAGTAGCCAGGACAACAATGAGATCGGCCAACATATTGATAGTGATATAGCTAGCGGCGAGTATGAGCGAGACCGAAGCAACTACTGGAACGTCACGGGTTTTCACCGCAGCAACGAGAATAGTTCCAATCCCTGGGTATGCAAAGACCGCCTCGACAACGATTAGTCCCCCAATCATGTATCGAAAATTTGCTGCAAGCACTTGCACGCTGGTGGTCATTGCATTACGTAATGCATAACTCCACAGCACTGTTCGTTCAGAGTATCCATTGAGCCGAGCCATACTCACATAATCCTGCTGTAGAACATCGATCATATTTGCCCGGATCATGCGAATAGCTGCTGAGCCAACCGCTCCCAGAAGAACTGCGATAGGAAGCACAAGTCCGGCAGGATTACTCCATGGGGCGGCGTCACCAAACACGCCACTCGTTGGCGGAAGCAGATGCAACCACACAAAGAAAACTGCAATCATGAATGCGCCAAAAACAAATTCAGGTAACGATCCGATGGCTAGCGTGATGACAGAGATAGCTCGATCAATTTTGCGCCCCGACCGAACTGCCGCAAGCATCCCAAGTGAAAGACTAAGCGGTAAGAAAATTATCATCGAGATGACGGCAAGAAAGAAACTATTAAATAGCGGAGTTGCGATGATCTTTGAGATTTCTGGAGTTGCACCATCATGCACAACTATGGCCGCTGAATTACCGAGATCGCCAGTCAAAATTCCGCCTAGCCACTGTAGGTACCTGATTAAGACAGGTTGATCAAGCCCGAGTTTGGTCTGGAGTATGGCCAGACTTTCAGGGGTGGCATCTCTACCAAGTGCTAGCTCGGCCATGTTGCCTGGAAGCAGGTTCGTAGCAAAGAAGACCACAGCTGATACAACCAAGAGAATAATCACGCTGGCGAAGATGCGGCGTACCATGAAAGCAGCCACTGGATGGCGACGACGAATACTTCGAATCAAGTTGCCACGTGTTTTCAATCCCGAAGTTACTGCACTCATTATTTCACTCCGATTCTGGAGCCGAGGCCCCCCTCTGCTGTGGGCAGTGTTGGCGCCGCAGCTAATAGTTGGCGGGTGTAGTCATGGACAGGATTACCGAGGACATCGCCTGTGAATCCCTGTTCGCAAATCTCACCGCGCTCTAGCACAAGCACACGATCGGCAACGCTGGCGACCACGCCGAGATCATGCGTGATGAATAGCAAACTTAGTGTGACTTCATGGCGAAGCTCTCGAAGAAGTTCTAGAACTGCTGCCTGCACGGAGACATCAAGGGCGGACGTGATTTCATCACAGATAATAATTTCAGGTTTGGCTGCGAGTGCGCGAGCTATCGCAACACGTTGGCGTTCGCCTCCCGAAATCTGTGATGGATAGCGTGAGCTAAGTGTTGAAGATAGGCGCACCAGTTCAAGCAAATCGCGAGCTTCTCGTCGTGCATCGTGATCGCTCAATCCTCGTAACAGTCGAGCAGGACGCGCAAGGGCCGTTTCAATCGTATGCAGAGGGTTCAGCGCTTCCATTGGATTCTGGAATACGATCTGCACTTTTCGCCGAGCCTCTAGTGAACGCTTCTGTGCTAAAACTGCAATCGACTTACCATCGAGAATGACATCGCCCGATGAGATTGGATGCAAGCCAGCTATCGCTCGGGCAACAGTAGTTTTGCCGCTTCCTGATCCCCCCACTAACGCCACGCACTCGCCTTCGCCAATATTGAAACTGATGTCATGCGCGGCTACAACAATCTCTTTAGCTGTCCTGTGCTCTGCCGTTAAATTTTTGACTTCGATAATAGCTCGTCTATCCGAATTCTTACGTGCAGAAAGCAGTTCATGAGTTGTAGCAATTGATGAAGCAGATGTCCAGTTCCAGCAGCGCACTTCACGATCGGGCATGACCGTATCTAGTGATGGTTCTTCTGATGCACATTTATCATTTGCCAACGGACATCGCGTATGGAATGTACAACCCAGTGGTCTTTCCGAAATACCTGCCGCACGTCCTGGCATTGCTTCGAGTCGCTTTGGATTTCGATAATCAGGAATAGATGATACGAGCCCAACACTGTATGGATGTTTTGGATCCGTCAAAACAGCATTAGCGGTACCTACTTCAACGATTCGACCTGCGTACATCACAGCAATTCGATCAGCAATAGATGCAACCGTTGCTAAATCATGAGAGATATAGATAATGGATATACCCAGTTCTTCGCGCAATCTTCCAAGCTCTGCGATGACCTTTGCCTGAGTTATTACATCCAACCCAGTCGTTGGTTCATCGAGAACGACAACTGGCTGTTCGCCAACGATAGCGATTGCCATACATACTCGTTGTTGTTGCCCTCCAGAGAGTTGGCTAGGGAAACGACGCTGGAATCCAAGCATTTCAGGCAAACTTACCCGCTCAAATGTTTGACTGATGAGATCATCACTGACAGGACGCTTATGTTGAAGCAACATATCTCGCACGGATTTTCCAATTCGCAGCCCAGGATTCAAAGAGGTCCCTGGGTTCTGGGGTACATATGAAATCAATCGCCCACGAGCGCGGCGAAAATCATTTGGTGTGGATAGTGCTTCACCGCCGATGGAAAAATCCTCGAAGACCATATGCGTGCCGCCTGTGGCATCTCCAAATAAGGCACGGGCAAGGGTCGTCTTGCCGCTTCCGGACTCCCCGACTATGGCGAGAATTTCTCCGTGGTTTAAATCAAGGTCGATATCTTGGATTATTGGATCACCATTAGGCGCGTCAACGCGTAGCCCAGTCACGTGAATCAAAGCCGAGTTTTTAACTCCAGGCATTGCTCATCTCACTTTCAAAGTACTTCATAATCTTTCAGCGAATGTAGATAGAAAAAATGGTAAGAGTGAAGCTCCCTCAAGCTTCACTCTTACCATTCTATTACTTATTTATTTCTTTTTATTTCTTAGTCCATCCAGGCTTTGTAAAGTCGGGCTCCACTGAGGAACCAGTTTGAACCTGACGTGAGTCCACGAACACTCTTGTCGAGTGCATCAACGAACTGTGGTGTTCCATAAACTATGTAGCCACCGTTGTTGAACATTTCAGTCTGAATTTCGGCCCACAGTGATGCTGCTTTAGCAGTATCAAGAGTCGAGCTTGCAGCTGCGACCTTCGCGGAGAAGGCTGCATCGCCGAAACCAGTTTCGTTGTATCCACCTTTACCAGTTGCGAGAGCATAGAAGCCCGCAAGAGTTGAAGCTGAATCCGACCACGTTGTCACACCCATTGGATATGGCCATCCTGCTGAGGCTGAGAAGTATGTAGCTGCTTCAACCTTCTTCAAGATTACTGTCACGCCTGCTGCCTTAGCCTGAGCGGCAAAAAGCGTTCCCGCTTCAAGCTCTCCTGGTACTAGGTCGCAGATTGTCAGTGTTACTGTCAAGTCTGACTTGCCGGCTGCCTTCAAAAGCGCTTTTGCTTGAGCGATATCTTGGCCGCGAGTTAAGTTGCTTGCGAAATACTGAGTACCTTGACCTGGAAGATCGTTGCCGATCTTGAGGAAGCCTAGATAGGCATTTGACTTAATCTCATTACGGTTAGCGATGAGTTTTAATGCTAACGTCACGCGTGGATCATTAAATGGTGCAAGATCGGTGCGCATCGTGATTGCGTTCATGCCAAACCCGGTACTTGTAAGCAATTTCTTGCCTGCACTCCGAACGATTGTGGCAGCTGAGAATGGAATTTGCATTGCAGCATCAATTTGTCCTGAGTCAAGGGCGTTCACCAACGCTGATGAATCCGTGAAACTACTGTTGACAACAAGCTTGCTCAAGTGAAGCTTTGTTCTCCAGTAGTAAGGATTGGCCACGAAGTTATAAATTCCGCCAGGTGTCCATGAAACGAGTTTGAATGGACCAGTACCTATTGGTAAGTCAAATCCTTTTCCTTCAGTACCATTCTTAATAAAGGATGCAAGTGTGCTTGCAAGTTGTGAAGGCAAAGCTGGATTAGCTGCCTTCATCGGAATTTGGATTGTTAGATTGTCAATCTTCTTGATTCCAGTAAAGTCAACCGAAGCCTTCAGGCCGCCGTTCATTTTAAATGCCGACGTTGACCAAGTCTTGAATGTCCAGAGCATGTCATCTGCAGTTGCTTTTGAGCCATCTGACCACTTGATGTCAGGACGCAACTGAAGTGTCACAGTCAAGCCATCAGTACTAACAGAGTACTTTTTTAATACAGATAGTTCTGGAATTCCCGTATCACTAAATACAAAAAAGCGATCATAGAGTTGCGCCTTGCGCATCATCTCGCCATTAGTGGCATTAGATGCTGGACTCATACTTTCGCTTGTGCCACCAGACATTGTTCCGACGATTAGAGTGCCGCCATTTGTGATTCCGGCGGCGCCGGCTGTTCCTGTTGCACCAACACCGATGAGCAAGGCCATGGCTGTAACTCCCACAAGTGGAGCCACAGCGCGCCCTTGCCAGCGCGAAATTCTTAAAGCTTTCATGAAATCTCCCTTGCCACTTTCTAATGCAGGAATGTCCTGCATTAGTTGCCGAACTCACTAAGGACTAACTACATACCAACTTTTTCCATCTTTTAGTCTGGTTGCTAACCCTCGTTTCACAACCAAACCCTGCTCGTACTGGGGTAACCCCCATACATCCTAAGTAAACCCTCGATTACCGAAGATATTCCCGAGTTAGAGGGAAAAATAGGCTAGGCGCGCAGCCCTGTCGACTGTGCAATTCCACAATAATTCAACTGTTGCTTGTTATGCAGCATAATTTTGGGAGTTCGGGCGGCAACCCGAACTCCCCCAAATCGCTACTTGGATAGCAGCGCCAAGAGCTCAGAAATCCGTGGTTGCTCCTCGAGCTGTAAGACAAAGTCGATAATCGACTGCGAACGGGCCTGGCCCACAACTGGAGAGGCGAGAACCCGAAACTTCTTGACAATTCGATCGAGCCTTTGCGATGGATCTAGATATCGAATATCTACATCACGCTGAATTATCTCACCATTAGTGAGCGTGACGATCGCTCTGGCTTCAGTCCAATCCAGCGGTGTCTTACTAAAGACGCCAATAATTGAGATTTTCTCAGCCACGGAATGGTATTCGGGGCTCTTGAGTCGATCTTCAGTGTAAGTATCGAGTGAACTTGTATCCCAACCCAACACTGTATAGGCGACGCAGGCTCGCGCACTGAACTTGGACTCCAGCGCTGTTGTAGGCCTGTCAATATTCCAATCAGACATGCTCATGCCATCAGGAACCTCAATCACAATCGAATCAATTTCCTCGGGTTGCAGTGGTCGACTTTCAAGAACGGCGGCCATCGCTTCAATCGGTGAATGAGTTCCGTGACATGAAGCGTGGAACTTGAAGAGCACATTGTGAATTGGATGCTTGCCACCCTCTACTAATCCATTGGCATTAAAGTTCTCGCCAACAAACATTTCACCGAAGCCTCGCTTACCTTCAATGATATCTGGATATGTAGTGAAGCCATTGGCTGAAAGTCGCGCCGCCATTACTCCGCGGGAGGCAGCCATGCCGGCCTGAAGTGACTTAGCCATTGAACCCCATGCCCACTTCAGCCCTGAGCCCTGAACTCCAGCAAGTCCTAGTGCTATTTCAACTTGCTCGACATTTAAATTTAAAAGGCGAGCGCAGCCAGCGGCGGCGCCGAATACTCCAATCACTCCGGTGCCATGCCATGCACGCAAGTCCACCCAGGGATTAGTCATCTCATCGATACGAAGTTCGCACTCAAGTCCTGCAAGGAATGCAGATAAAAATTCATAACCAGTTTTCTCAAGCTCCTCCGCAAGGGCTAGGACTGCGGGTGCAACTGGCGCGGTAACGTGGGCTTGTAGTCCCGAGTCGTCATACTCAATCGCATGTCCTGCAGTGCCGTTGATAAGTGCGGCATCCCCAGTAGTGGCAACAAACTCCCTGCGGCCAAGAAGCGAAACTCCCTCAGAAGTTGCGCCTACTGTCTCAACAAGACGATCAACTAAATCTTCTGCGCTGCCGGCCAAGGTTGAACCTATCCAGTCTAGAAGACAGCACTTGGCTATCTCCAATACCTCTCTGTCAACATCCTCTAGACGTAAATTCACGACACCATGCGCTAGACGACGGGTAGCTCCGACATCGCCTCTTTCAATATTTTTATCACTCATGGAGCAAACATAGTCAGACTGCGCTTTTATGCAATTGGCCTCAGCCACGAATTATGAGGATGAATAAGTTCGTCAGAACCACGAGAGTGCCTTGATAGTTTAGTAATAGATATTCAGACTGCCGAGCGAACAATGCATATAGCTTCAGCTGCCAGTCCAGAGGATTCTGATATCGCGAAGCTGAGTCTGCGAAGTAACTCTTCCTCTTGTTCAGCGGTTCGAGCTTCACCTGCAACATGCACCAAGCAGCCTTGTGCACCTAATGGCGCAGATTCACCGATATGTACCTGAGCGGCCACATAGGTGTTTGGAATATCAAAGACCTCTGCCGCGACGGTGACACATGCATCGGCTATAGCCAATTGATCAATAGCTTTTAGCGGGTCAGAGGGAATGAACACAACGATCCAGGGCATGATTAAAACTTAACCGAGAGAGAAATCAATGACGCCGCGGATATTTTTCCCATCATGCAAGTCGCGATAACCTTCGTTGACTTGGTCGAGGCGATAGCTCTGTGTGATTAGCTCGTCGAGTTTAAGTTTCCCTGACATGTACATCGCTGCCATTCGCGGAATATCAAGGTGCGGATTCAGGCCACCAAAAATTGCACCTTGCACCCGTTTTTGCCACGACGTTAATGTCGATCCATTGAGTTGGATCGTGTCTCCGTTTCCATGACCAGTTAAGACCAATGTCCCACCCTTGCGGGTTGCATCAAAGGCCGCTCTAACGTGCTCGGGTTTAACCACATCTATTGTCACAATTGTGACGTCAGCATTTACGCCACGTGTTAATTCATCCAGCAGCGCAGGGACTTCATCGATTCGTGCAAGTACGTGCGTTGCACCAAACTCAATCGCCTTTTCGCGTTTAAACAGAACGGGGTCCACTGCAATTACTGATCGAGCACCGGCCAAAGCGGCACCTTGTACTGCATTCATACCAACACCGCCAGCGCCATAGATAACGACAGTGTCACCGACCTTAACTTCTCCAGCTTTAACTGCGCTGCCGTAACCCGTTGGCACTCCGCAGGCAAGAAGTGCCGCCGCAGCCAATGGCATCTCATCTGGGACTTTCACCGCGGCATCTTCTGGAACAATGACTAACTCCGACCATGTTCCAGTGATCTGTCCATAGTCGGTCGCACCATCATGGAATCGAAAACTGCCATCGGGTAAACAGCCGATTGCAAAGTTACTACCCGTGTCACATAAATTGCCGTGGCCGGATGCGCAGAAAGAACACTGTCCGCATTGTGCAAGAAAAGCTACGACAACATGATCCCCTGGCTTGAGTCGGTGCGTACCCTCACCAACTGCCTCTACAACTCCTGCCCCCTCGTGGCCCAAAACTGCAGGTAGTCGTACATCGAAGTTACCAAGACGACTGATCTCATCAGAGTGACATAAGCCGGAGTAAGCCATTCGAACGAGCACTTCACCCTTACGTGGAGGATCAATCTCTAGCTCCACGATTTCATAATCGGAGCCAAACTTTCGAAGCACTGCAGCTTTAGTTTTCATTGAGGTCCGCCTTTCGTAATTAAGCTCTCTGGAAGTTGCATTCCCGGGTCAATGGAAATTGCTTTAGTCACTAGATAGCCCTCAAAACCAGCAACACCATGTTCGCGTCCATAACCGGAGTTCTTCACGCCACCGAATGGTGCACTGAAATCAACTGCTGAAGTATTTACGGAGAAGGATCCAACACGGATACTTCTTGCTACCTCGAAACCACGATCGATGTTGGACGTATAGACGGTTCCGTAGAGTCCATATGCACTCTCATTGGCAATTCTTATCGCCTCAGTTTCGTCATCATAAGGAATAAGCACCGTTACTGGTCCGAAAACTTCTTCTTGTGAAATCCTCATGTCATTTGTGGCATTAGTTATTAAAGTCGGTTCAACAAACCATCCGCGATCTTGGGAAGCCGGAATTCCTCCACCCACTGCGATATGGGCACCTTCTAGACGTGCCGAATCTATAAGCGCCAATACTCGATCTCGATGTTTCTCTGAGATGAGGGGGCCAACTTGCGTGCTCGGCTCATGTGGGTCACCTACAACAAGTGCGCTAATCGCATCCCTTAGTCGAGAGGCAATCTCGTCATAATGCTTACGGGGCGCGAGAATGCGGCTAATGCAGGCGCAGTTCTGGCCAGACATTGTGCCAACGCTAGAGATCACTAAATGTCGTACTGCTTGTTCAAGATCGGCGTCGTTAAGAATTATGCCAGCCGACTTTCCCCCAAGTTCAAGGACAACTGGGCGAACAAGTCGCCCGCAAATCGCTGCAACTTTTGCTCCGACGGCATTCGAACCTGTAAAAGAAACAAGATCAACATCCTTATGTCCCACTAAATGCTCTGACGCAGCTGGGCCTGCGGCAATAATATTTACAACTCCTGGTGGAAATCCCGCTTCACTGATCAGATCACCAAGTGCGAAGACTGCAAGTGGATCGGGCTCGGGAACTTTCACGACCACTGTGCATCCCGCGACGAGCGCCCCGGCAACCTTTTGACCGAAGGAGGGAAAGGGAAAGTTGTAGGCAAAGATTGCTGCAACTACTCCAACGGGTTCTTTAACAAGTAGATGCTGACCGGCATACATACTTCCAAGACCAGCGCCTCCATATGGAGTTGGGTCCGATGAGTGCAGCGTCGCAAATGAATACTGTTCACCTAGGTCGGCGTAATAGTTCAGAAGAAGCGATGGCGCCAAAGCTTGGTAATACTCGGCAGTTGGTCTATCGCATGCTAACTCGTCAACGATTAGTTCAGTGAACTCTTCACGCCGCTCGGTAATGAGAACTGCAAGACGTCGGCACATGGCTGCGCGTTCTGCAACAGGCCGTCTTGCCCAATCGCTCTCATGAAAGGTTCGCCGGGCAGCCTCTACTGCGGTATCAATTTCGGCAGTTGTAGCAACAGGAACATAACCGATTTTTTCACCAGTTGTAGGTGAGATAACTTCGAACCTTTCTTCTGACTGCGCACTCTGCCAACGGCCGTCTATGTAGAATCCCGAGTACTCCCGATTAAGCATGAAACTCCTCCCACATAATTGATTTCGCTCTTTCTATCACAGAGTGAAGTCGATGACACCTCGGATATTCTTACCGGCATGCAAATCTGCGTAACCCTCGTTCACCTGATCGAGTGTGTATCGCTGAGTAATGAGTTCATCGAGTTTGAGTCGACCTGCCTGATATAACTCAATGAGGCGCGGAATATCAGATTGTGGATTCACTCCACCATATACTGCGCCTCGAACTGTCTTATGCCACCATGCAAGAATTGTGCCGGGCAGAGAAACGGTATTAACATCCATCGATCCGGCCGTTCCAGTGACAACTACTGTGCCGCCTTTTCGAATCGCGTCGAATGCAGAGCGAATGTGTGATGCTTCAACCCAGTTAGTTGTCACGACCGCAACATCGGCACCAACACCTCGAGTTAACTCCGTCAATAATTTCTGCGCGTCGTCAGTATTTGATACAGCATGTGTGGCGCCAACTTCTAAAGACTTCTCTTGTTTGAATGCGACAGGATCGACAGCGATTACATAACGCGCACCAGCAATTACTGCACCTTGGACTGCATTTATTCCGACGCCGCCTGTACCGATTACCATGACTGTATCGCCAGGTTTAACTCCACCGACGATGACAGAACTTCCCCACCCGGTAGGTACACAACAGCTCAAGAGTGCCGCTACATCCAATGGAATCTCTTTCGGAATTACCACGACTGAATGCTCAGAGACGGTGACACGTTCTGTGAATGTTCCCGGCATGCCGCCGACATCATTAGCGCCGTCGTGGAAGCGAAATGTTCCATCGAGTAGACCGCCCACGGTCATGATCCCGCCGTAGTCGCAAAGATTGCTCTGCCCCGATGCACAGAATCGGCATTGTCCGCATGTAGGGCTAAATACAAGAACCACATGATCACCAGGCTTGATTTGTGTAACACCTTCACCGACTGCTTCAACAACGGCTGAGCCTTCATGGCCGGCCACTGCTGGCAAACGAACAACAGTTAGTCCTGACCTGACCATGTCATCGGAATGGCACAAACCAGCTGCGGCCATACGCAGTTGGACCTCACCACGTTTAGGAGCATCGAGTTCTAACTCAACAATTTCCCATGGACCGTTATTTCCGCGAACGATGGCTGCTCTAGTTTTCATTTTCTTTGGCTCCCGTCAAAGTCAATCACGCACAAATAATCCGGCCTGCGAATTCCTGCCGTATTTGCGCAGAGTAGGCGGTGATAGGTGTGTTCTTCCACTGGTTCCACACATAACTTAAGCCGTTAAATGTGTGCCGTAGAACTACGCTAACCATGCATCGGCTCGTGCGCGCCCTTGGCCAAGTCGATCTGGAGCGGCAGTCGGCATTGGCGCGCAGTTTTCGGGAGCAAAAAGCATCGCCGATCTAGTTGTCAGATAGCGATCTGACTCCGGCCCAATCTCCTGAAAAAATCCTACGGCCTTGAGGTGCTCATCATCGAATAACTCATCCAGCGAACTCACTCGTGCCACTGGAATATCTAGATCATTTAAAAGATTTAACCAATATTCTGAACTGCGAGTCACTAGTTCGTCAGCGAGAAAACTATATAGACCGTCGGTATTTTTGCTACGGGCCTCAGTCGTTCCATATTCTTCGCTCTCTAAAATATCATTACGACCTACTGCCTCTAAGAAGCGACGCCAATGACCTTCATGATAAACAACGACGGAGATGACACCATCTAGTGTGCGATAGGGACGTCGATGTGGTGATCGCAAACGCGCATATGCGGTTGGCCCACTTGAAGGTATAAAAGCGCGACCACCCCACTGCTCCATGAGGTTGAACCCAACCATCGTTTCATACATAGGAACTTCGATTGCTTGACCCTTACCTGACTTCTCTCGAGCAAAAAGCGCTGACACAAGTGCAATTGCTCCACTCAGTCCGGTGACTTTGTCAGCTATTGCAGTTGCAACATAAGTAGGTTCAGTGTGAAGGCCTTGCAACCAAGCAAGTCCACTCATACCTTGTATCGTGTCATCATAAGCCGGCCGGCCGGCATATGGACCATCTGTGCCATAGCCAGTGATTGCGAGATAAATAATCTTTGGATTGATTGACATCACTTCATCGACACCGATACCAACGCGATCGGCTGCTTGTGGGCGCATGTTGTGTACAACAACGTCGGCTTTAATAATTAATTGATTCAAGTACGCGCGATCAATTGGATTCTTCAGATCGAGTTCAATACTTGCCTTACCGATGTTTGCGGCAATATAAACACTAGCCATACCTGGCTCGCGATTAATACCCAGACCTCTAGTGATGTCGCCACCCGGTGCCTCTACTTTAATTACGTCCGCTCCTAAATCGACAAGCTGTTTTGTGCAATACGGTCCTGAGAACGTTGTCGAGAAATCGAGGACTCGAACTCCCTCGAGAGGCCCACTCACTTGTCTAAATCGAGCTTCGGCGCAACAGGTCGCTCATCCCATCCTTGACTCTGCTTGCGACCAAGTGACCACATCTGCATCCCTCGCTCCACCTCAATGGCAGCCGGCCAGGATAATCCCGGAGACTCGAGTTCTATACGAGCCGAACTTTTAATTTTGCGTACGAGCAATGGATCATTTGCAGCAAGCTGGCACATTTGGCGCGCAAAAGACAGTAATTTTTCGGCAGGTAAAGCGCCCCATGCAAGACCATGTGTAACGGCTTGTTCGCCAGTAAGTGCTGCGCCTAAGGCAGCCATTGCAATTGCCTGTTGGTAGCCCAAAGAACGTCCGAGGAGTCTTAAGTGCCCGCCACCTGGGTGAATGTTGCGTGCAAGAAAACCGCTATCTAGAACTGCATCAGGCGTAACAAGGATGATATCGGCGGCCAGTACAAGATTCATTCCTGCGCCAACAGCGCCACCTTCTACGAGTGCAATTGTGGGTACGGGAAGATTTCCAATCTGAACGAATGCGCCATACACGGCCGATGTTCGATCCAACGCCTCAGTTGATGCAGGCGCATCCGATGATGCTGCCAAATCTCGAGTATCGGCGCCGCTGCAGAAATAGCCGCCTTGAGCATCCACAATGACTGCACCGATAGAGGGATCTTTATGAACGCGATCGCAGAAGGCCACAATCTCTTCGGCCATGGAAAGTGTGATTGCATTCTTTCGACGTGGATTAGATAATGTCAGTCTTGCAATCCCATCTTCGAAGTGAACATCAACATGTCCTGATTCATTCATGTGATTGCCTTTCTTGAGATGAGTGAGTTCCTGAAAGTTCAGGAGTCCCGGTAATTAATGCCCAAAGATTATTTCCCCGAGCAATTTCTGCAATGCGCCCATACCAGAAACGTTCATTGCCGTGCTCTTCGCGCCATGCCCACAAGCGAGTTGTGAGTGAGCCGAGGACGTGTTCTCGCGTAAATCCAATAGCACCATGAATCTGATGTGCAGAGGCGGTGACTCGCCGAACGAGCGCAGCTGATTCGGCTTTCGCAGCTGCCACCATGAGACCGGCAGTTTCTGGAGAATCATTTAACGCCATAGTGGCAGAAATTGATGCGACTTGCATTGCCGTTGCATCAGCAGCCATTGCCGCAAGGCCATGCTGAATTACTTGAAATTTCATTAATGGGCGGCCAAATTGTGTACGTTCTAAGGCATATTTAGCGCTTTGATCAACAATTGCCGCAGCCGCTCCTGCCGATAATGCAACACGTGAAAGCGCTGCACGAAGCTCCCATGCCGTGGCCGCAGCAATGGATAGTGGCGCCTTCTCTAGTGGTAGTACATCGCTGAGTGTGACCGTGTCACGCGCTTCGCCAGCTAAATTCTCTCGAGCTTGAATCTGCACTCCGCTATCGTGAAGTGAAACAAGATAGAGGAAGGGCTCAGTGCCAATTGCGAGAAGAACAAGAGTTTGGCAATCACGAGCAAAAGGAACAGCTATGAGATCACCACTCAAGCGACCTTGCGTGATTTGGAGAATTCCTGATGCAGCAGTAAATGTTCCAGATGGCAATGCAATACCTGATTCAGAAAGCGCAGGAGCTGCAATGACGGTTGCCTCTGCATAAGGAACCCGAGCTGAAAGTAGGCCCTCAAGAACTGTAACCGAGTCGACAAGATCGCCACCTGAGCCACCAACTGACTCTGATGCTCCTAGTCCAATTAGATCTAGGTCACGAAGTGCATTCCATAAAACTAGATCAAGGGATGCATCAGGAATTGAATCTGTGGCGAGCCGATTAGATACGACAGAGGCAACAGTTTCGCGAAGTTGATCAAGATAATCACGCATGCCAAAGTCCCTTCGCAATTATCCCGCAAAGAATTTCAATAGTTCCTCCGCGAAGAGTGAAAGCGGGTGAATGTTTAATTGAATCCGCGAGAAGATCTTCAATCTGGGATGTGCCAAGACCTGGCATAGTCATAGTTGAACGGCGTACCGTATCGACAACTTCTCCCTCAAAAACTGTACCGAGGTATTTAACAAGGGCCGCCTCAATCGCTGGCTCTGAGCCTTCGATAAGTTGACTAACTACACCCAATGACATTTGACGCAAAATAATGAGTCGTCCGAGAAGTCGTCCGAGTTCTAATTCATCAACCGGACTCTCTTTTTCAATAGTGCTGGCCCATTGTTCTAGAAGTGGAAAGACACTCAGAAGTCTTTCGGGTCCTGATCGCTCGGTTGCAAGTTCAGCAGTGACCTGTCTCCACCCATCGCCCCGAGCGCCTAACAAAGCGCTACCTTCAACATAGGCATTATCAAAATAAACTTGATTGAAATGATGCTCGCCATCGATTGTATAAGTCGGTGTGATAGTGATCTGAGGGTGTGGAAGATCTATGAGGAATTGTGAAAGACCTTGCTGACGTTCGCCTTCATCCGTGCGCACCAAGGCGACCATATTGGTTGCAACATGGGCAATGCTCGTCCAGACTTTTTCGCCGTTGATACGCCAACCTGTTCCATCGGGAGTTGCCTTGGTTCGAACAGAAGCCAGATCAGATCCTGAATCAGGCTCGCTCATTCCGATACAGAAGTAACGCTCGCCGCTAGCAATTCCCGGCAAGTACGTGCGTCGTTGCTCTTCTGTACCGTTTCGCAAAATCGTCGCGCCCATTTGTCTATCTGCAATCCAATGAGCGGCAACGGGTGCTCCATAGGCAAGGAGCTCTTCGGTTACAACAAATCTCTCAAGCGCACCCTTGCCCTGTCCGCCATACTCGGTTGGAATATTCATTCCCAACCAACCACGTTTGGCCAGACGCTTACTAAAATCAATATCAACACTAGATTGCCAGGAATCAGATTGCGGAATGAAATCTCCGGCTTTAATGCAATCCTCTAGAAATGTGCGGACTTCTAACCTAAGTGCCATCAGCTCCGGAGTATCGATTGAAGCCGGAACAAGCGATGTCTGCACAGTCTCTCCTTTTTCAGTCAAGCTAAGTGTTGAACATGGTTAGGTATAGTCGAGGCTAATCCTTTTAAGCGCTAAAGTCGTTCAACTCTTCGGCTCCAGGAATGCTCTTCATCTCGCCGCCGCGAACCCAATCGGCCAGAATCTCACCCAGGCCAAGGCCTGGGCCAAGACCACGACCGGCTAGACCTGAACCAACGATGACGTCTGGATCTAGTGGGTGTGGACCGAATTGATAAGACGTTGTTGGTCCATGTGGATAGAGACCTGCCCATCCTCCTCGATAACGTAAATCAAGATCCGGAAAATACTCAGTCAATAGACCAAAGACAATCTCTGCTCGCTCGTCATCCATCTTTGTTGGCCAGTCATCGGGATCTGCAATTGGTGGGCGCAGGAGATTACTAGAGTGCAAACTTGCAACAATCTGTCGTGGACCCTCTTGTCGATAAGCAATTCCTTCACCCATTGGTGAGTCCGGAATAAAGTCAACAAGCATCGGTACTGGGTGCTCTAACTTTTCCACTTCAAAAGTGAACATCTCGTGGCGCTCATTTATCACGGTATAAGGAGTTCCAAATAACTCTCCTACGTGAGAGCCCCATGCTCCTGCAGCTAGTACAACAGTGTCGGCCTCGAAATTACCTTTTGGGGTGTGCAGAGTAAATTTGTGAGCACCTACGCCTCGCTCGACACGAGTAACTGGTGCCTTCTGAACAATTGTTCCGCCTTGAGCTCGTACATCTTCGGCAATGGCATTGCATAACTCCGTACCATCAATGTAGGCAGCTGGAGCATCCCACCAAGAACCAATCACATCGGCAGGCGGTTTAAACAATGGGTTCACTCGTGACGTATCGGCAAGATCTAGCACTTCGGAGACATGCATACCAAGTTCGCGTTGCCTATCGCTGGAGCGCTGAAAAAGATCAAGATCAGCTTCAGAGTGTGCCAGGCGCATTGCACCGATGCGATTGAGATTGACTCGTCCCTGCTTCTCATAATTACCCAAATGCTCGTAGGCTCGTTGAATCAGCCTGAGATCCACGTAGGAGTTATACATCGGCATCGCAAAACCAGCAGAGAGAGATGAGGAGCCTGAGGCGACATAATTACGCTCAAGAACCACAACTTCGACGCCACCTTGTGCGGTCAACGCTTTTGCAGTGCTCAGTCCTAGGACTCCACCACCAATGATTACGACCTTCTTCATATATCCCCCTAAGGCCGACACTATTTCATGATGAACCCTGCGGGTAAACAGGACAATAAACTAATAATCTGGCACTTTATGGTTGGTTAGACCAAGGGAAAATAACCTCAGAACGGAAGCGGATTACCTAAGTCGATGTAAATTGCCTTCGTTCCTTGGTAAGGACGCAGCGCCTCAACACCCATCTCGCGACCACCACCCGTCATTCCGTATCCACCCCATGGCATAACAAGTTCGCCCAATCGGTAGTTATTGACCCAAACTATTCCAGTGTGAAGTCGTCTGGTCATGCGGTGGGCAAGGGCAATGTTTTCAGTCCACACGCCTGCGGCCAGACCAAAGCGAGTGTCATTAGCAATTCGCACCGCATCGTCCTCGTCCTTAAATCGAATGACGGCACCCACCGGTCCAAAGATCTCATCGCGACTGACTGTTGAATCGTTGGTGACATTAGTGAAGATTGTTGGTTTAACGAAGAAGCCATCACCGAGCCCTGGGCCAGTTGCACGACCTCCGCCGACAAGGGTGGTTGCTCCTTCCTTCTGAGCAATCTCTATGTAGCTAAGCACCTTCGCAAGTTGTGCACGTGAGGCAACGGGTGAAATCTGTGTTGCTGGATCAAGTGGGTCGCCGAGTCGAAGAGCGTTAATGCGTGTTGCAAGAGTGTCAAAGAACTCATCGCTAATCGATTCTTGGATAAGAATTCTTGAACCAGCAGCACATGATTGACCGCTTGCACTAAAGATGCCGGTCATGACACCCGAGACCGCACGATCCAAGTCGGCAGAATCAAAGACGATGTTAGGAGACTTTCCACCCAACTCCAACGTATAGGTAGCGGCGCGGCCTGCGCAGATTTGTGCGATCTCAAGACCCGTTGCAGTTCCTCCAGTAAAAGTCACGTGATCGACAAGTGGATGTGCAACTAGCGCCCGACCCACGGTAATTCCCGGTCCATTTACAATGTTGACAACTCCAGCCGGAAAGCCCGCCTCCATTATTTTTTCGCCGAGCCAGAGAGTCTCGGCTGGAGTGACCTCCGAAGGCTTGACCACCACAGTGTTGCCAGCGGCAAGTGCGGGGAAAAGTTTTTGAGCAAGTGAACCGAGAGGACCGTTCCATGGAGTAATCGCAACGACAACGCCTAGTGGTTCGCGCACTGTGTAGGCGACAACATCCGGAATCATCGAGTTGACGGTGTGACCGTAGTCGGCCTCAATTAAACCTGCACTGTAGTGAGCAACCATCTGCGTATAGGGAACTTCCCAAGAAGTTTCAGAAAGCACTTTGCCGTTCTGGTGAATTTCTAGGAGTGAAATATCTTTGGCATCGCCATCAATGAGGTCGGAAAGTTTTCGCAAAAGTGATGCGCGGTAACTCGCAGAGGTGCTTGACCAACCCTCATCGTATGCCCGACGTGCCGCGCGTACTGCGCGATCAACATCCTCATGTGTAGCTACAGGAAAGGATCCCCAGGTTTCACCCGTGTATGGGTACTCGCACGACAAAGTCTCTCCGGCGCCACCCTCAACAAACTGCCCGTCAATAAGCATGCGGTATGTGCGGTCTGGGTTGAGTATTTCTCCCTGCCATGGATTAGAAACATGCTCGGCTTTGATGGATGCAGTCATAGGTCGGACTTCCTTTCAATCCTTGTTCCAGCGGTGTGCACTCCGTCGGTTTGAGGGATATTAATGCAAACTTTCTAGTGCACCCCATTGGCTAAAGGCACAATGTCGCCGTCTAAAAGTGTTCTTGTATCTCAGGTGGCTCGTCTGATCTTTGGCATGAGGGCTTGTATTGAACGGCCTCTGATTGCACCGAGCCAAAGACCCGTCCCATAAGCCACATCATCTAACCTACGAAGCAACGCAAAGCGAATGGGATCGAGTTTGGTATCTCTGTGTTTATATTCCATCACGATGTTAAAAGTGGCGGCAGCGATGACGGCATAACGAATCTGTGCGGAAAATAAACAGCCCAGCAGGGCCAGAGGCCACCAATGTCGCAGCAAGAGTTCAACTAGTTGCCCGAGGGCAGAGACAACACCGCTGAATGTGAGCCACATACTCAAAGACAATGGATGCTTGCTTCTAGGAAGTCTTCGCGCAATTCGTAGAGCTGTCATGAGAGAGAGAAGTATCGCTAAAGGTACGGACCACTTTTGCTGCGCCAACAACGCGATGAGAACTCCGGCACTCCAAGGAGCTAAAAGCGCTGGGGCTACTTTATCACCGTGTCGTTTAGCAAGTGAATCTGCACCAGTGCCGTAGAAAACTTTACGTGAAAACCAATCACCAAATTTAATGCGATGCTCGTGTTTGACTTCAACACTCGGTTCAAAACGAATTCGCCACCCTTGCTCTGCCAATCTCCAAATCAAATCGACATCTTCTGCAACCCGCATGTGCGGAGTAAAGCCACTCCCCAATGCAGATACTTTGGCAATAATAAATGCCGAAGGCAGCCAGGAAACCGGGGAATGCGGACGTACTGTTGCAGGGTAGCGACCAAGATCCAACGATGAACGAGAATCTTCATATCGACTAATCCAATTATGGTGTCCATCTTCAACGAAGCCTGAAATCCGAGGTGCGACAAGTGCGACTTTAGGATCATTAAAATGTTTGAGCAATACCGGCACAACCTCTGAACTTAGTCGTACATCAGAGTCGACGAAAACAACATAAGGAGTGTTGACGAACTCGAGTCCAGCATTTCTTGCCCCGGCGGGACCTACATTCTCGGTTAGCGCAATGAGTTGTCCACCATGGCGTTTTGTTATTTCAGCAATTGGTTGTGGGTTGCGTGAGAAGTCATCGACCACAATAATCTTTTGTTCAGCTCCTATGCTCGTAAGAAGACGTTCTAAAGACAACGCACGATCTCGCACCGGAACTACAAAAGTGATCGCAGATTCTGTCCATTCAGGAAGTTCCGCGACCACAGGATCGGCCATCCCTAACTCCAAAAGTCGATCAGCTAGTTCTGAAGAAATCTGGTCGGTAACTTTTATTGTGCCGTTGCACAATCTTGATCGGGCGGCCTCAGAGATGTAGAGAACGCGCGTTGGTGCTCCACCTATAAGGGCTAAACCATTGTCTTCAACGCGCATTTTTCGGTTGAGTTTAACTACAAATCCGAGAGGAAGTTCGCTCGTCATCGTGAATCAAGCTCTTGGGTGGAACGTTGAAGGCAGCCAGAAGCATTGAGTACACCCGCAATAATTCTCTCAAAGACATCGGAAACCATTGTTTCGATTAGTTCTTTGCCCGAGGATGATGTTGCCAATGTCGGATCTCCAAGAATTCCTGTCGGTGATACGGCACGAATGCCTTTCTCTGTAATTTCCGGCATCAAACTCTGGAGAGTGGCGAGATTGCCACTTTCGATTTGTGAAAGTTGTACTCGCTCTGGAGCAATGGCAAGCATAAGAGATGTCTCGGTTGCGCCCGCATGGGCATCTCCCCCTGGGGTTGAACAGGGAGCCCACGAGACCTTATGGCCCTCATGAATCATCTGCGTTACGGCATTGGCAATTGCAAGTTGATTACCGCCGTGACCGTTTATAAAAACAATGTGATTCGCCCATGTCGAAATCGAGCGAACCATCTCAATGAGCATTTCTTGCAGCGCTTGATGTCCAAT
The DNA here is from genome assembly GCA_903832395.1 of uncultured Actinomycetes bacterium. Taxonomy (GTDB): domain Bacteria; phylum Actinomycetota; class Actinomycetes; order Nanopelagicales; family Nanopelagicaceae; genus Planktophila. The sequence goes on from CAILBF010000149.1 coordinate 43,929, forward strand.
TGAAATTGTTCCGGGAAATTCTTGATGCTCTCCACTGGCTCCATACTGAACCGGTGGTGCAACAAAAACAGCATTTGATGGGAAGTTCTTTTGATATCGCTCAGCGACACCTTTGGCAACGGTCTCGGCAATAATGGTGTCAGTGTTAAGGGGCAGGTGCGGCCCATGTTGTTCAATAGAACCCGTTGGCACTAATACCAATGCCATCGGTGGAATAGATTTCCACGATTGATTCTCCAAGATAACGTTCATGCGCACCTACGAATCTGCCGCTCGTGAATACAGAGTAGGAATGGAAATCATTCGCCGAGTCTCCGAAAGAATCCTGGTGGGATAACCAAATCTTTTTTGTTGAGGTCGTGAATCGATGTATGACCTAATCCCAGTACGGCAGAATCAAGCCCGCTTCGAAGAATATCGATTACATTTTCAACACCCGGTTGTCCGTTTGCAGCTAACCCCCAAAGATATGCCCGGCCGATCATTACTGCCCGTGCTCCCAATGCAAGAGCCTTAGCTACGTCACTACCGCGACGGATTCCGCCGTCTAATAGAACTTCAATCTGATCTCCCACCGTTTCTGTAATGGAGGAAAGAACGCGGATTGTTGCCGGCGTTCCATCAAGATTATTGCCGCCATGGTTGGAGACAGAAATCGCCGTTACTCCAACATCAACTGCTCGTTTAGCATCATCGATCCGTGAAACTCCTTTCAACATGAAAGGCCCGGCCCATTCCTCGCGCAACCATTGCACGTCTTGCCATGATGGAGGGGGCGTTTGCATCCATTCGCCATATGCGCCGAAGAAGGTTGGCGCCACTTGACCGGGTTGAGCAAAGTTAGGTGCCTCTAAATTAGGTATGTAACCAGCCTTTAAAAAGGACATTAACCATCGTGGTCTAGATAATGCCTCTGGGGAGAAACGGACCATCGTCTTTACGTTCATCTTTTCTGGGATGGAAGGACTGCCCCAATCACGACCATTGGAAAAGGACCAATCAAGGGTAACAATGAGTCCTACCGCCCCAGCCGCGCGAGCACGTTGCATCCTAAGCGCCATGACTTCCTTAGAACCAGACCAATACATTTGATAGAAAGTTTTAGGATTGGCCGCTGTGACCTCTTCTAACGTCTGGCTTGCAAATGAACTCAAACTCATCACAGTCCCGCGAGATTTGGCAGCACGAGCGACGGCAACTTCACCACCAGGATGGACTGCCTGCACTCCGGTCGGTGAAATAATCACCGGCAAAGAAATACTTTGACCCATTACGGTTGTAGATAAATCACGATGTGCCGACATGCCTGCAACGTGCGGTGCAAATCCTAATTCTGCGAATGCATCTACATTGTCGTTATAGCTGATCCCTTTTTCGGATCCAGCAAGTAATGCTGCATACACAGATTGTGGAAGTCTTTTTTTTGCCCTTCGTTGCGCCTCTGCCACGGTTTCCATCCAGGGATTCATCGCCATTTTCCCCTTTCCCGCGCTAATTCGTGACCGATTGAATTAAAAGTGGATTGGTAGAGCACGCGCTAACTGGTTGCGCTGTGATTGGTGGCTTCGTCAATGAAATGGATACCGGAGTGCTGCCCAGCCGAGGCGACGTTCGGTGTGAACGATCAACATGAGCCACGGGCAGATCACTCTTATTGATGCTCAGTAACGCTTGCTCGCCGTAGCCTTGTACGCACTCTGGATCTGGACCATCTAGTGGAAGTCCCGTGAAGAATTTAGCCGCCATGCACCCTCCCCGGCAGGAATCAAAAAAAGTACAAGAGGTGCACGCGCCACCGGACTGTGGACTTCGCAACTGTGCGAAGAGTTCGGAGTTTCGCCAAATGTCAGTGAAGCCTCCATCACTTCGAAGATTGCCTGCAAGGAAATCATCATGAATGGCAAAGGGACAGGCATAGACATCACCGATCGGGTCGATAAGACAGACCACTCTGCCCGCACCGCAAAGGTTTAGACCAGGTAATGCTTTTCCGAAAGCAGATAAATGGAAAAAGGAATCTCCGGTTAGAACCTTTTCGCCGTGAAGTACCAGCCAGTCATAGAGAACACGTTGTTGATCGGCAGTCGGGTGTAAATCATCCCAAACATCTCTGCCTCTGCCTGAAGGGCGTAGCCGTGTTAAGCGCAGTTGAGCTCCGTATTGATCTGCAATTGCTTTGAACTCGTCAAGTTGATCTATATTCTCACGAGTACACACAACGGAGATTTTAAAATCTTTAAATCCCGCGTTAAAGAGATTGCGAATAGCCCGCATGGCAGTCTCATATGATCCTTCTCCACGCACTTTGTTGTTAATTTCAGCCGTGGCGCCATCTAGTGAAATCTGCACATCTACATAGTCAGAGGCAACCAATCGCATTGCAACTTCAGGAGTGATCTTGATGCCATTCGTTGAGAATTTAACACCAACATGATGCTCGGAGGCATAGTCCACTAACTCCCAGAAATCCGGACGAACAGTAGGTTCGCCACCGCCAATATTGACATAGAAAACCTGCATTCGCTCTAGCTCATCGATTACCGATTTGCACTCAGCAGTTGTCAGCTCTCGCGGATCACGTCTTCCCGAACTAGAAAGACAATGTAGGCATGAAAGATTGCATGCATACGTTAGCTCCCACGTTAAGCAGATGGGAGCATCGAGTCCAGATTCGAAAAAATCAACGAGACGATTTGCAGATTTCAGTGGCGCAAGCTTTGTCATTACGTCCTCTCTATAACAATTGAAGATTGAGCTAAAACATCAAGGGCTTTCTGAAATCGAAGAATCTCTGCATCAATAACACCAGCTGCTGCAAAGGCGTCGCGCGCAGTAGGCGCGGTAGAAAGTGATTGGACGACATCTAGCAACCGACGATCTTTTAGGAAGGAGAGTCGTCGAGTGCCGAAATGGTAAAGCAGTGCACCAAAGGGCTCAGGACGAACTGAAACTTGAGGGTGCAATTTCCATGCACTGTCGAGATCTAACATTGGTTCATCAAATGGATTAGTAGACGCCGCACATGCCGTCGATAGAAACTTCTTCGACGAGAAAGGCGGCCTCCTCGTTCTCGGTCTCCTGAATTGCCGATTGCGAGCTGGATGTGTCTTGGTTTAGAGAGTCTTGTTGTGTTGTCATTGCGTTCTCCAAAGAATAGTTATAGAAAAGGTGCGCTCGGTATTGCTTCCTTCTGGTGAAGTGCATGATACTAATGGCACTGAGTGCCAAAAGGAAGAGGGAGCGCGCGTGAGAACCCTTGAGGAGAGAACTAGCCAGAGTGAGCGATTAGGCCGCCACCCTTCAATATCGCGGGCAGAACTGAGTCATATTGGGCTTAAACTTTTTATTGAGTTTGGTTTCGATGAGACAACTGTGGAGGATATTGCCGCAGCTGCCGGCATTGGACGGCGAACCTTCTTTCGTTACTTCCCCTCTAAGAATGATTTGCCGTGGGGAGATTTTGAAGATCTCCTTGAGCAGATGCGCGTACTACTTGCAAGCTTGCCTGAAGATCTACCAATCATTGAGGCCATCAGAATTGCCGTCGTGGATTTCAATCGAGTGCCGCCTGAGGAGATTCCATTCCACCGTCAAAGAATGGAGCTTCTCCTCACCGTTCCTTCGTTAATGGCACACTCCGCACTTCGTTACATCGCTTGGCGGCAAGTTGTTGCCGAATATGTTGCCTATCGTCTTGATACGCCAGTAGAGAGTCTGGAACCTCAGACTATTGCTTGGACATTTCTAGGTTTATCACTTTCAGCCTACGAACAATGGCTTAAGAATGTTGATTCAAATCTTTTAGAGTTAATGGACTCGGCCTTTAACATGCTCAATAACGCATTCACTCATGAAACTTTGTTGTGATTACCTACGATGTAATTGTTGTTGGAGCCGGCGGTGCAGGTGCGCCGTTAGCGGCACGACTTAGCGAAGATCCAGAACGCTCGGTACTACTTCTGGAGGCAGGAGCTGTACCGTGCTCCCCCGAAGAGTTTCCACCTGAATTGCTCAATCCCGGAACGGTGCAAGGTGCACATCCAACCCATCCAAACAATTGGGCATTCAAAGGCAATCTAACGAATGAAATGACGTACTCCATCGCTCGGGGAAAAATTCTCGGTGGTTCAACCGCTGTGAATGGCGCTTACTTTGTACGTGCTCGAAAACAAGACTTTGATCGTTGGTCGGCAGGTGGACATCACGAATGGAGTTATGAAAAAACTTTACCTTTCTACAAACTCATGGAAACTGATATTGAATATGGCGAAACTGCCATACATGGTGGATTTGGCCCGATGAGAGTGCAGCGACTGCCTCAAGACCATCCCGCCACACGTGCATTTAAAGCAGCATCGGCAGAGCTCGGGTTTGCCGAGGAGTATGACAAAAATGATCAGGCAGAGCCTGGATATGGTCCAGTTCCCATGAATATTTCGCAGGGATTGCGCTGGAACACTGGTATCGCCTATATCAATCCAATTCGAGGCAGAGAAAATCTCACCGTTCAGGGCAATAGTTTAGTAATTCGTGTGCTCTTCGAAGGTAAGCGAGCAATCGGAGTTGAGGTTGAGGACAATGGGGTTTCATCTGTAATTCAGGGTCGCGAAATAATTCTCTCCGCCGGCGCTATTGCGTCTCCACACATTCTCATGCTTTCAGGCATTGGTCCGAAGGCGGATTTACTCGCTTACGGAATTCCGGTAGTTCAAGATTTGCCTGGAGTCGGAAGGGATTTTAGCGATCATCCAGAGATTGCAATTGGTTGGCAGTCAAAGCGCAAGATCGTGGATTATACGAATAATCATTCAATAGTTGATAGCTTGAATTTCACCTCGGCAGGATCAGAAATTGTTGGCGACTTAGAAATTCTGCAGTTGATGAAGCCATTCGGCTATATGTTAACTGGTAGTGCACGACCAACAATTAGTGAGGCCGAAAGTTTCTTACGACACCCCATTCGTTTCCTCAGTGCGATGAGAGGCGTTTCAATCCAGCGTTTATATCAGCAAGTAAAACACCAGAATGATTTAGCGTTTTTGGTGTCACTTCAAGTGCAAACTTCGCGGGGGCAAATAACTCTTCAATCCTCCGATCCAAAAATTCAACCGCGTATTGACTATAACTATCTGAGCACCGAGAGCGACACCACCCGAATGCGGGAAGCGGTGCGCACTGGAGCAAAAATCCTTACATCGAACGCATTCAAACCACTATTTAGAGGCTTTACCGAACTCGATGAAGAGATTCTCTCTAATGATGCCCGTCTGGATTATTGGATGCGCAATCATTTAGGCACCGCACTTCACCTGTGTGGAAGTGCAAAATTTGGAAAACCTGATGATCCTTACTCTGTTGTAGACCAGTACGGTCGCGTTCACGGCATTGAGGCGCTTCGAGTGGCGGACGTATCGATCTTGCCAACAGTTCCCACGCGAGGCCCTGCTGCGACTGCAATTCTTATCGGCGAACGCATCGCTGATTTCATCCGACGTGGTTGTTAGAAGTTTCTAATAGCCCTCATCTAGGCCTCATCAATTCTTTGGTGCAGACCAACGCCTGATAGTGAACTCTGTGCTGGGTGCAAAACTCCAGGCCATCGCCGAAATTGGATTGATGTTGTATGACACAACGGTTGCTCCATATGGGGTATCTGGAAGATATTCGGCATCCCACGGCTCTGTGTACTTTGCTTGATAAGCAGAAATAAGCTCTGGTCGCTGCGCAGCTAAGCCTGCAGGAGTTGCAGTGCCTCGAATGATCAACGGTGAATCGCCACTCTCAAGATGAACTGAGACCCGCGAATCTAGGGCGAGGTTGCGACTTCGTTTTGATGATGTCGCACCATAGAAGACAAGTTGTGAATTCGCCAGAACGCCCCATACCGGCACAGCGTGCGGTCCGCCGGTTCCAGTCGTTGAGACCCACCAGTTTCGTGCCGCGCTAAATCGCTCTGCGATTTCATCCCAGTTCAGTTCATCCATAATTTTTCCTCTTTCTTCTCTCTGTTTGTGAATTAATGTCGCACGAGTGCGAGAACTGCACGAATGTCATCTGCAGTTTTAATCTCTCGAAGATTGTGCTGTGTCACGTAATGCGCTTTCAAAAGCATTGGGATCGTCTCTTCAAGAGTATCATCGCTGATACCAAGATCATCTAGAGAAGTTGGTAGGCCCATCTCGACGAGAAGCTCGGTGAGAATTGTTGAGAATGACTCACCTGTGCGGCCCAAAATCTCCGTGATGCGTCGTTGCGGTGGATCACTAAGTCCTTCCAACCAGCGAGCTTGAGCAAGCATCATGACACAGGCCATATCGCTGTGCTGTACACCTGCGAAAGGTGCGATGACAATTACCGATCCGCCACTGAAAGGCCATGTGGAGTAGACCGACTCAAGAACCATTCCAACAAACCAACAAGCGAGTTGACAGTTTGCAAGGGCTTCTCGATCGGATGAATCGCGGGCAACTCGTGGAAGGTTTTCCATGTAGAGCGCCACCGATCTCTCGGCGAGTGCGGTCGCAAGAGGGTGAGGCGAAACATTGCACACCGCGTTAATTGCGTGATCAAGGCCGCGAAATCCTGTTGCAAGAATAAGTTTTCTTGGAGTCTGTGCCAAGATGCTTGGATCATAAATGATCACCTGTGGTGCGCCTCTGTAGGCCATGAGGTCGATCTTTTGCCGAGTTTGATCATCCATAGGAGTGCCCATTCCATTCCACTCCGCAGTGGCAAGTGAAGTAGGTATGGCAATCTGGCGGATCTTTGGTGTAGCACGTGACTTTCCGACGATGGACATGCCATCTGCAGAAATACTAAATGGACCGCGCTCGATTAACTCCTCTTTTGTATAGGCATCTTCAGATAATGCCAGTTGAATGAATTTCGCGAAGTCAATGACGGAGCCTCCACCGATTGTGACCATCACATCTGCTTCGGATTTGTGAACGGCCACCGCCCCCTTGAGAACATTTGAAACGGGCGCATGATCGCCTACCTCGTCAGTGAATCCAACAAAGCGCTCGCCCAGAGCTGCAATGAGTTTCTTAACGACATCAGTTTTCGCATTGAGAGTATGACTACTAATCACAAAAACTTTTCTATAACCAAGGCCATCTATCACCCCGGGCAACATTTCGATTGCATCAACGTTATGGAGCACTCGTTCTACGCCATCTGGAACAACCCATGTGTTACGCATTCGGAGTTCTCTCTGAGTAGGTAGTAAGTGGATCTGCGTTCGTTACACCCGATTCCGCAAGAGCGGCAAGGTGCACATCGTCTAGACCAAGAATCTTGGTAAGAACTTCGCGCGTGTGCGCGCCAAGAGCAGGCGCTGGTCGCTCAATGGTAAATGGTAGTTCTTCAAAAGAGTATGGCATGCCTTTTACGAGAGTGCCGTCGGCTCCCCAAACCAGACTGCCTCCAATGATGTCGGGCGCATCGATCAAATCCTTCCCGTTCATGACGACGGCAGCTGAGAGTCCAGCCGTGCGCAACTCAGAGACTGCTTGACTGCTAGTACGTCGCGCACACCAGATTTCGATCGCAGGAGTCAAGTCTTCTTCCCACCCAACCAATTCACGGAGTCGTTCGGCATCGGCAACATTGCATACGGTCAAAGCGAACCACCGTTTGTCGTTACCACGGAACGTCTCTTGCAATAACACGCCTGCGGATGCATTTCCAGTAGGTGAAGGGTTGTAGTTCGAATCGGCTGATGCGGCAACGATCTCCTCACCGATAAGAAAACTTACGATCTCGCGCTGCGGGATATCGAGGAGTGCGCCTTTGCCGCTAAGTCGTGCTTCTCGAAGAGCGGCGATAATGAAACCAACGGCGGCGAGAGATACAACTTGGTCGGGGTAGTTCACATCAACTCCGGAGAGAATCGGCTCTCCATCCGAGTAGCCGGTTATTGCCGCAAGTCCGCCTAGTGCATCTAGTGTCGATCCGTATGTTCGGTGCAAGCGGTTAGGTCCGCTATCCCCTTGGCTTGTGACTGCGGCGAAAATCACGCGAGGATTGACTGCTTCGACATCGGCATAACCGAGTCCAAGTCCGTCAAGAACTCCACGGCGAAAGTTTTCTACAACGATGTCAGAGTGGCTTAGCAAATCAAATGCAATTTTTCTTCCTTCGGGCGCTTTCAAATCTAAAGTAATTCCACGTTTATTTCGATTCGTGAAGTGGAACTGTGCAGACCTATCCCACCAGCCTGATTCGCGATCTGAGGCAGAGAGTCGAAAGAGATCCATCCGGTTGGCCGATTCGATTTTGATGACGTCGGCGCCAAGGTCTGCAAGCATGGCCGACGTATTTGCCCCGGCAGTTAACTGTCCGAAGTCAATGACTCGGACACCTTCAAGTGGTCTATTGGCGTGGCTCATGGGCGCCCTTTCCCAAGGAGCTCATCGAGTTCTATTTTCTGTGATGAGCTGGGATCAAAACGTGTGCCGTTCCACGATAGAGGTATCCGTGGCATCCGCACGGTCGATCTATGGGCAGTTTCTAAGGAGGTTAAGAAAGATCTTGATTCATACTGCCTATCACTTAGGAGATCCCGTGGTGAATAGACCGGGCCAGCGGGAATGCCATGGCCTTGTGCAATTTCGAAAATCTCCTCGCGTGATCGCTTGGTGAACCATGGCGCGATCCGTTCTGTAAGAGTTTTGATATGTGCACGAAGGCTTGGCTGATCATCGATGGGCAAATCCGATAAATCAACTCCATCAAACATCGCGCGCACCCGATTGAACTCGTTCGGAGTAAATACGAATGCAAACCAACCATCCAAACAAGAAAATATTTGGAAGTCGGCCATCGCTCCAGGTCTGGTTGGCATCACGTCACCGTTGTGCACGCCTGCTACTGCTTTCCAGTTAATCCAAATCGCCGTTTCGATCAGAGATATTCGCGCGCGAGATGGGCCTGCGCCAGTATCGGTTTGTGCAAGTGCGACCATCGTCGCAGTAAAGGCCGATAGCCCAGCGGCGTAAGAGCTTTGGTGGCCGCCTAAGCGAAGCGGTTCTCGAAGAGGATCTCCGATGATGTCTAGCAGTCCACTCGCTGCAAGAATTGTGAACTCACTATCAGAGCCAGTCGACTCTCTTCCGCGTGGCCATGTTGCTATTTCAACTATTGATGTCTCTGAAGCAAGAAGTGCATCATGAAGTGGATCGCCCTCTTCTAGGAGAACCGCAGAAACCCCAGTCTCCACAATACGCAAGACCGATTCAATTCGATCCGCCTCACTCTTAGTCTTCAGAATCAACTTGCTGGTATTTAGAAAACGCCCAATCGCGCTAGTGCCATCAGGTAGCAGTGGTTGAATCCCCTCGAGGATGTCATTACCGGGAGGCACAATTCGGATAACGCGGATGCCGAGGTCGGCAAGTAACTTCGTCGCCATTGCCGAAGCGATACGAAGGTGTACTGGAGCATTGGGATTAACAATTTCTAGAATTGTCACGTCTTTGATTGACTGCATCAATGAACTCCTTCCTGACCTCCAGGTTTAGCCAGTGGGTGCGGGCTTCTCGTACGCCCATGCGAGAAAACAAGTTTGATGCATGATTGCGCAATAGTGCCATCGTTCTTGAAGATGAGAAATACTATTTTGGGAGTGCTCTCATACAAGTGCCCCTTGATTTCACCAGGTGCTATGTATCGAGTGAGAAAATATTGGTGGAGCTGAGGGGATTTGAACCCCTGACCCCCTGCATGCCATGCAGGTGCGCTACCAGCTGCGCCACAGCCCCAATTTCGTGAGATGGATATCCTATTTCTTAAGCAGAAGGAGCGCCACTTTCCTCACCATAGACAGGCTCTGGGATAGAGCCGGCATTATGTTCGATTAAACTCCATTGACGTGGATTGCGTTCAAGAATCGACCATGATGCATTTGAAAGTCCACCGATTACTCCCCAATGCGAAAGTGGTAGCCGCAAGAGTTCGCCTAAAACACATCGGGCGGTGCCACCATGGGTGGCAACAACTAGTAACTGATCACTCTTTCCTTCTAGCTCTGCATTAATTACCTCAACAGCGCGCAAGGCAACTTCACTTCGTCGCTCCCCCGTTGTTCCGGCTGGATTATCATCACCGTCAATCCAGCGAATAAAGTTTTGAAAATCTTCGGCGCGATTTTCAGCCCCAGTCTTACCTTCCCACAATCCGCCATTAGTTTCACGAAGTTTTTCATGAGTGCTAACGGTGAGGCCAACTAAGTTAGCTAAAGCTTGAGCGGTATTTCGAGCACGACTTAGATCGCTAGAGATTATCGCTGTAGGTTTCATAGATGCAAGAATCTTTGCGGCATGTTCTGCTTGATATCGACCCACATCATTTAATGGAATGTCGGAGTGGCCCTGAAAACGATTAACCAGGTTCCAATCAGTTTGGCCGTGACGCCATAAAAGTACGCGATTACCTGCCATGAACTGCGGCGGCTTTCACGGCTTCTAATTCGATTGTTGGGCAGTCATTCCATAAGCGATCGAGCATGTAGTACTTGCGAAGCTCAGTACTTTGAATATGGACAACTAAATCTGAATAATCAAGGAGAATCCACTCAGGACCTTTTTCGCGACGTGCAGGTTTTTCACCCATAGCGATTAATTGACGTTCGACTTCGTCGGCAATTGCATCAACCTGAGCGACATTTTGTCCAGTTGCGATAAGAAAAACCTCGCTCAGGACAAGCTGGTCAGATAGATCAATTGCGATCAAATCTGTGCCCATTTTTTCGATTACTGCGGCGGCGGCTGCTTGGGTTATTTCGAGGGTGCGTGCGCTAATTGTCATAGAGCGCATTCTCCCTTATAAATGCCGCAACAATTTCCGGTACATCCGTGCTCAATCCCGCACGAATCGAGGTGGCCGAAACATCCAGAGCGGCTATATCGATGCCATGCGGGGCAAAACCTGGACGATTAATACAGATTATCGAGACCATTGTGTGGAGCTCTGGCGCACGGTGCCATTGATCGATCTTTGAATAGGCATCGGCTCCCATAATCAGAAAAATCTCATCGTTTGGGTACGTATTTCGAACCGCTTCGACAGTATCGATTGCATAGCTAGGACCTTCACGCAGAATTTCAATCGGGTTTACTTCAACATGGGATGAGATATTTTCGGGAAGGGATGAAACTGCTAGTTGGCACATAGTTCGGCGCGCCGACCCAGAGGCAATCGGTGCGTTTTCGCGAAGCAATGGTTGGCCGGCAGGAACAAGTATTAATCGATCAATAATCTTCTTTTCAATAAGCTGTCTAATTACATGCAAGTGACCATTATGAATCGGGTCAAATGTTCCGCCGTAAATTCCAACTCGAGACAAATTAATCCCGGTCTAAACGAAGGACTAGATAGAGAAATAGTGAGAGAACTCCAAAAGTTACGAGGCCGTAGGCAACTGCCGGCATTGGAAGTTCGCGAAGAGTTTCAGCGGCTAAGTTCGTCATAGTGAAATCCTACTACGCGCCTGCAAGCAATTCTTTAAATTTCGCCTCGTCGATGACTGGAATGCCCAATTCGCCGGCCTTAGCTAACTTTGAACCTGGATCACTGCCTACCAAGACGTAATCAGTCTTCTTGGAAACGGCAGAAGCGGCCTTGCCGCCATGGGCAAGAATTGTTTCGGCTATTGAATCTCGGGTATAGCTTTCTAATCCCCCGGTCACCACAAAGGTTAAACCGGAAAGAGTTTGCGGAAGTTGGACTGAAGCCTCTTGGGTAACGCGCACTCCTGCGGCCGTCCACTTAGAAATAATCTCTTGATGCCAATCGATGCTAAACCACTCAATAATCGATTCGGCGATCGTTGCACCAACTCCATCAATCTCGGCAAGTTCTTCGGCAGTTGATGTTGAAATCTTCTCGATTGAGCCGCAGTGCGCTGCAAGAGCTTGCGCAGCAGTCGGACCAACATGGCGGATAGATAATGCAACTAGAACTCGCCATAAGGGCGCGTTCTTGGCCTTAGTTAGCGCAGCCAAAAGTTTTTCTACATTGAGTCCGAGTTCTCCGTCTTTCTTTGTAAAGAACTCTGAGGTTGCGAGCTTTTCCTTTGTAAGATCAAAGAGGTCGGATTCATCGGTAATAATCTTTGCATCTAGCAAAGCTGCCGCCGCTTCATAGCCCAAAACATCAATATCTAGGGCTGCACGCGAGCCTATGTAATAAATGCGCTCTCGTAATTGGGCCGGACAGCTTTGGGCATTAGGGCATCGGATATCGACATCTCCATCTGACATTGCGCGAAGTGGCGAGCCACATTCAGGACAGTGGGTTGGCATAATAAATTCAACTTCAGTGCCAGTGCGCCGCTCAATCACTGGTCCTAGAACTTCAGGGATCACATCGCCAGCTTTTCGTATTACGACAATGTCACCGATTAATACGCCTTTACGAATAATTTCAGAGGCATTATGTAGCGTTGCATTTGTCACGGTTGAGCCTGCAACTTTCACTGGCTCCATGAAAGCAAACGGCGTAACTCGTCCTGTGCGACCAATACTGACTTTAATATCGAGCAAGCGAGTTGTGACCTCTTCAGGTGGATATTTATAAGCGATCGCCCATTTTGGTGCACGTGAAGTAAAACCTAGTTGAGATTGCTCTGCAATTGAATCGACTTTAATAACTACGCCATCGATCTCATGTTCGATGTCGTGACGATGACGACCATAATGCTCAATGTATTTTTCAACTTCTAGCCTGGTTGAACATACTTTTAAACGATCGCTAGTGGGCAGCCCTAATCCTTTAAGAACTGCGTAGGCACCGCTTTGTGATTCAAATTCAATACCTTTACGAGCTCCGATGCCGTGAACAACAATTGATAATGGACGCGCGGCAGTAACGCGCGGATCTTTTTGTCGAAGTGAACCAGCTGCCGCATTTCGGGGATTGGCAAAGAGCGGTTTACCTAACTCCTCTAATCCATCATTTAGCTCGTTAAAGGCCGCGAGCGGAAAGAAAACTTCTCCACGAACTTCAATCAGCGCTGGAATATCTTTGCCCTTTAACGTATGAGGCAGGTTCTTAATAGTTTTAACATTAAGGGTGACATCCTCGCCCGTTACGCCATTTCCCCGTGTCAGACCACGGATCAACTGACCGTTCTCATATGTTAAGTTAATTGCAAGTCCATCGACTTTTAGTTCGCACAAATATGTTGGCTTAAGTATCTCTTTTTCAACACGATCAAACCATCCTGAAAGTTCGTCCCGATCAAAGACGTTATCAAGGCTCATCATCTTTTCAATGTGATCGTGTTGTGTAAATGACGTTGCAAACCCACCACCGATACCAAGAGTCGGTGAATCGGCCTCACGAAGCTCTGGATATTTGGCTTCAAGTGCAGTCAGTTCGCGAAGAAGTCCATCGAACTCAGAATCTGTAATCGTTGGGGCATCTAGGACGTGGTATTTAAATTGATGATCGCGAATCTCATTGGTGAGTTCGGCCATTCGGTGGCGGGCTGTATTACTCACTTATTGCGTCTCACAAATAGTCGCCGACCCCACGACGCGATCGCCATCATAGATAACCATCGCTTGTCCTGTAGCAAGCCCAAGTAGCGCAGAATCAAGAACCGCAACAAGTAAACCATTTTCTACAAAGTACGTACAAGGCAGGGCGGCACCATGGGCTCGGATCTGAACAAAGCCAATGTGCTTGCCCTCATCGATTGCTGGTCCGCACCAGACTGGGCGCTCACCGCGCATTGTTGTGATTGCCAAATCTTCGCGAGAGCCTACGACAACGGTATTTGTAACGGGTTCAATCTTTAGGACAAATCGCGGCGAGCCGTCTGGGGTTGGAATCGTAAGACCCAAACCTTTACGTTGCCCGATTGTGTATGTGTATGCGCCTTTGTGCTCGCCAATCTTTGTGCCACTTTGATCCACAATCGCTCCAACATCACTGCCTAGGCGATCGCGCAACCAGCCGGCGTTATCACCAGATGGAACAAAGCAAATATCGTGACTGTCGGGCTTTTGAGCAACAGCTAATCCACGGGCTTCGGCCTCTTTGCGAATATCAACCTTTGTTGTATCGCCAAGTGGAAAAATCGCGCCAGAAATCTGTTCGACAGTTAGAACCGATAAGACATAGGACTGGTCCTTTGAGTGATCGACTGCGCGATGCAGCGTCTTTCCACTTTCGCTCATCTGTGTTCGCGCATAATGGCCTGTCACCACACCATCAAAACCCATTGCCCGCGCACGATCTAACACTGCGGCAAATTTAATTTTTTCGTTGCAGCGCAGACATGGATTCGGAGTTCGACCCGCAGCATATTCAGCTAAGAAATCCTCTACTACTCCATCATGAAACTCTTCGGCCATATCCCAGATATAAAAAGGAATACCAATTACATCGGCGGCGCGACGTGCATCATGTGAGTCTTCAATAGTGCAACAACCCCGTGCGCCTGATCGGTATTTTTGAGGATTAGCAGATAGGGCTAAGTGCACACCTATTACTTCATGGCCCGCTTCTACTGCACGGGCAGCGGCCACGGCAGAGTCAACTCCACCGCTCATTGCTGCGATTAACTTCATGTGAGGTTTGCCGCCCTTCCACGGGCAATTACATCGGGCAGCACTGACACAACAAAATCACAATCACTCGCCGTACTTGTTGCTCCAAATGAAAAGCGTAGAGATGACTGCGCAGTTATTTCATTATGACCCATAGCAAGCAGGACATGACTCGCCTCATGTACGCCAGCACTGCATGCAGAGCCCGTTGAACAAGAGATGTGCTGGGCATCCATGAGCAGCAACAAAGTATCGCTCTGTGTTCCCGGGAAAGTAATATTTACAATTCCAGGTAACCGCTCCGATGCAAGACCATTTATTACTGCATCTGGAATCAAGGATTGCACCGCGGATATGAATCGATCGCGTAATTGCGCCACTGCGCCAGCGTTGTAATGTGAACTTGCTGCCGCTGCTGCAAAGCCAACTATGCCGGGGGCATTTAATGTACCGCTTCGTATTTCGCGCTCTTGTCCCCCACCGTGTAAAAGAGATGGAATCTCAACTGTGCGTTTTAATATTAGTGCGCCGATTCCGAGGGGGCCGCCAATCTTATGGGCGCTAATAGTCATTGCGGTAACACCCATTTGAGCAAATGACAGAAGCGTCTTCTTAAAACTCTGTACCGCATCTGTGTGTACTGGTATCTCGCCAGCAATTGCAACTACATCAGCAATTGGTTGTAAAACTCCGGTTTCATTATTTGAGTGCATCACAGAGATAACTGCGATTTCATCTCCGCGAGATTCAACTAAACTCTTGAGAAAAGCCAGATCGATGATTCCATCGATATTTACTGGGATTTCAATTACTTCTGCCGACTCGTGTTCTGCTAGCCAATGTGCTGGATCTAAAATCGCATGGTGCTCAATACTTGAAATTACAACGACATGCTTTCCTTTATCGCGT
The DNA here is from genome assembly GCA_903832395.1 of uncultured Actinomycetes bacterium. GTDB lineage: Bacteria > Actinomycetota > Actinomycetes > Nanopelagicales > Nanopelagicaceae > Planktophila. The sequence continues at coordinate 59,393 of CAILBF010000149.1, forward strand.
CCAGCCCAGTACAAACCTTTCAGTGCAATATTATTTGCCTCTGTTCCGGAGGCGGTAAAAATAACTTCACTCGGCAAGGAACCTAGCTCTTTAGCAAGAGCTTCCCGGGCATCTTCAAGGGTTTTCCGTGTTGCACGGCCATGCGTATGCAGACTTGAAGGATTGCCTAACTGTGCCAACTGCGCCGTCATCGCAAGAAGTGCGCTTTCGACCATCGGCGTTGTTGCCGCATGGTCGGCATAGATCGATGACATAGGTCTAATCCTATGACTTGCGCGCGTTAACACCCTCCGTGGCCTTTGGTAGCACCGCAAAGAGATCGCCAATTACGCCAAAATCTGCGAGCTCGAAGAGAGGAGCCTCAGGATCTTTGTTAATGACCACGATGGCCTTACTTGTCTGCATGCCAGCTCGATGTTGAATTGCGCCAGAGATTCCACATGCAACATATAACTGCGGACTAACTGTTTTTCCAGTCTGTCCAACTTGGTGTGAGTGCGGGTACCAACCAGCATCAGTTGCCGCACGCGATGCTCCAACGGCTGCACCAAGTGAATCTGCAAAGGCTTCAACTGCACCAAAATCTCCGTTGGTTCCACGTCCACCTGAAACAATGATATTTGCTTCAGTCAATTCTGGACGTCCACCTTGCACTGGAGGTTCTGATGATGTAACTATTGCCTTTTTTGAACTCTCTGATATTTCAAAAACTGCATTTTCAACTGTTGGTGTTCCAGTATTGGTGTTTGCCTCAACTGTGTTGGGGCGAAGGGTAATTATTGGTGTCCCGTGTGAGACCTTTGAATGAACGGTAGTTGATCCACCAAAAACAACTTGAGTGGCGGTAGCATCATCACTTACATCAACTGCATCAGTAATAATTCCTGAATTACATTTCACGGCGACTCTTGCGGCAACCTCTTTGCCAAATGCATGGGAAGCGATCAAAAGGGCTTTCGGATTTTTAGTAGCGATAATTTGAGCAAGCACATCGGCGGCTGCAGAGACGCCATAAGTTATAAAACTATCGGATTCGACAACTAGTACATGGGTAATCGATCCATGCGTTAGCTCTGATGCATAACTAGCGCCAAGGCCGCTTGGGGCAAGTACAACTGCAGTTACTTCACCCATCCGCGAAGCTGCCGTTGCAAGTTCTGCCGTAGTTTTAGTTACTTTAGCTCCAATAAAATCGGCCAGAATTAACACGCTGCTCATATCAACTTCCTCTCTGCTAAAAACTCAACAAGTTTTTCTGCTCCAGTGCCGTCATCGGTGA
>CAILBF010000150.1 GCA_903832395.1 uncultured Actinomycetes bacterium
CCGCCGATAATCAACGCCGTTTCACCCGGCAGAACGAAGCCAACAAAAGCTGCAGCTTCGGCAAAGGCCAAGAGAATTAAGAGGACAAATAAAGGGGTCTGTAAATTATTAGCAACTAGCCAATCAGCAGCGTGATGAATCCAACCCGACATGCGTTAACCCTATAGGTTATTGATTGATGTGCTGACTAGAAGCGCGAACGGATGTCCCAGAGATCTTTAAACGCTGGGTTGAAAAGCGTGCTGGATAAGTATTCAACACCGCTTGAACCACCAGTACCGATTTTCTGCCCAATGGTTCGCTCAACCATTTTCACATGGCGATAGCGCCATTCTTGAATACCTTCATCGATATCCAATAAACGCTCACATACCAATCCACTCTCCGGATCATTGCGGTGGATATCCAAAAGAACATCCTGCACGCGCAAATTAGCTTCATATGGCGCGGTTCTATCACGATTAAGAACATCGGTTGGGATTGGGTGTCCACGCTTAGCTAAATAAGCAAGGGCTGAGTCATATACCGAATTACCAGAGGTAATAATTGCAATTTCAGCTTGGACATCTGGGGGCAAATGGCCCGCCATTTTAGTATCGCGACGACCAAGCAGCGCTTCAACTTTTCTAAACTGCGCCGATTGAAAACCACTTGACGAGGATAAATATGATCGGAAAGAGTTAAATTGCAACGGTGTCATCGTTTCCAAAATATCAATTTGATTGACGCAAATCTTCATAATGGTACGGATTCGCCCCAGAATCGCTAGTGAATAATGTGAGTCACCAGATTCCATTGACCGTTGTGCCTGAGCGAATTCGTGAAGAATTTGCTTAAACCACAATTCGTAAGTTTGATGAATAATAATGAAGAGCATTTCATCATGCTCGGGCCCGACTGATACTGGGCGCTGCAGATTAAGAAGTTCATCTACAGCCAGGTACGACGTGTATGTCATTGCTGAATCGAAGTTATTTTCGCTCATGTGACTCTTGAACCACCTTCGTGTATCTCTTTATAGCGGCCCGATGCCACTAAGTCGCGCAGACGATCAAATCCATCCCACACTTCAACGTAGGACGTTGGGAGCGGTGAGATAGCAAGACGTATGGAGTTAGGTGCTCTGTAATCTGGAATTACGTTCGATATCTTACGCAGCGCTACGCAGATTTGAGCAGCATCAGGGTGCACTAAAGAAACATGTCCGCCACGTTGATTGGGGTCACGTGGAGTGTGCAGCTCCATACCAAGAGGTGCGAGCCAGGCATCGAATAAATCGATCATTAAAGTAGTGCCAACCGCGGCCTTTTTAGCGATTTGGCCAATGCCCGCATCTTTAATCATCGTGAATGCAGTTTTAACTGAACGCATTCCCATAATTGGTGGAGTTGCAATTTGGAAACCGCGCATCCCGCTAGCTTTTTCAAAGACTGGACCCATTTCAAACTGAGCTTCCTGAGCAAACCACCCTTGAATCGGAACCTGTAACTCTTTTTGAACGCGCTTGTTAACGTACAACCATGCAGGGGCTCCTGGTCCGGAGTTACCAAACTTATATGTACATCCAACGCAGAGGTCGGCGCCGCTTGCATCTAAATCCATTTCAATTGCACCAACTGCATGGCTAGCATCCCAAACCACTAATCCACCAATTGCACGGACTTGCTCAGTAATAGATTTAATATCAGTTCGCGCACCAGATCGATATTGGATAACTTCTAGCGTTACCAAAGCGACATCTTCGTTGAGATAGGGAGCTAGAACCTCGGTCGTAATTCGCTCATGAGTTGCAATGCTTGGATCCTCATTATTGATAAGGACAAGCTTTAATCCAAATTGTTTAGCAATTCCGTCGAGGATATATCGATCAGTCGGAAAATTTGCTGTATCGGTAATGATCGTCTTTCTTCCAGGGCGAGCATGAATAGCGGCCAAACACAGTTGATAGAAATTAACTGATGTTGTATCGCAGATAAGAACTTGACCCGGGCCAGCACCTAATGCGGCAGCCCCTAATAGATCACCAGTAGGTTGAGCTTCATCGATCCAATGGCCCCAGCCAGTAACTAGTTCAGCCCCCCACTCGTGCGTGAGAAAATTATTTATCGCTGCAACCGTAGCTATTGGCATGCGGCCCAGTGAATTTCCATCCAAATAACACATCTCTGGATCTGTAATCACAAATTGCGCCTTAAAATGGGCTAACGGGTCATTTCTATCGAGGGCAAGCGCGTATTCGCGGTCAGTGACGTTCATGGATGAAAGGTACGCTCTCCCATCATGGCGCGCAACGTTGTTAATATCGAAGAGGTCTCCAAGGCCTTTGATATAAAAGAGCTATTAATAGGCGTCTCACTTGGCGTTTCCGAGGGTGATCGCATCGGCATAGTTGGCCGTAATGGATCTGGAAAAAGCACGTTGATGAAAGTTATCGCAGGAACTGAATCACCCGATTCTGGGCGCGTCACAAAATCCAACTCTGCGCGTATCGGAATTCTTTCTCAAGTTGATTTTGAAAACCCAGAAAGCACTGTTGGTGAAGTTGTCCTTGGAGATACCGCTAAACACGAGTGGGCGAGTGAACCAAATATTCGTGAAGTCTTTACTGGGTTGTTCGGCAGCTTTGATGACCACATCTTTGATCGCAAATTTGGTCAACTATCCGGCGGTGAAAGACGTCGTGTTGGTTTAGCCAAACTATTAATTAACGAGCTGGACTTAATTTTACTTGATGAGCCAACTAACCATTTAGATGTCGAGGGCGTTGCGTGGCTAGCAAACTATCTAAATAATCGCAAAGGCTTAGCGGTCACTGTCGTGACACACGATCGTTGGTTTCTGGATGCCGTTACAGATAAAACATGGGAAGTTGTTGAGGGGAAAGTCGAAGAGTATGAAGGCGGCTACAGCGCATTTGTTTTAGCTAAGGCCGAACGTGCTCGTCAGAGTTCGGTAATGGACGCGCGAAGAAATGGTTTAATCCGTAAAGAGCTTGCATGGCTACGGCGCGGAGCCCCGGCGCGAACTACAAAACCAAAGTTTCGTGTGGATGCCGCAAACGTTCTAATTGCTGGCGAACCCGAGCCGCGTAACCAAGGAGAGTTGCTTAAGTTTGCACTCAATAGATTAGGGAAAACCGTTTATGAGGCACACCACCTTCAAGTCAAACTTGGCGATAACGAACTCATTAATGATCTCTATTGGAATATTGGCCCGGGCGATCGAATTGGAATTGTTGGAATAAACGGCGCAGGTAAAACAACGTTAATGCGCACCCTTGTCGGGGAAATTACTCCAACGGCTGGCAAATTAATCACTGGTGTGACCGTTAAACCCGCTTTTTTAACGCAACACTTAGATGAGTTAGATCCGACATGGCGCGTTTTAGAGGCCGTTGAAAAGATTGCTAACCGAGTGGAACTCGGCGGCGGGCGTGAGCTATCTGCCTCTCAACTGTGCGAGCGTTTAGGTTTCGACCGTGAATCTCAGTGGACGCCAGTTGGCGATTTATCAGGTGGCGAGAAGCGACGATTGCAGCTGACCCGCCTACTGATGGATAGCCCCAATGTATTGCTTCTCGATGAACCAACAAATGATTTTGATATTGAAACGTTGACTGAGTTAGAGGATTTATTGGATAGCTATGGCGGAACGTTGATTGTTATTTCTCACGATAGGTATTTCTTAGAGCGAGTATGCGATCGATTCGTTGGTTTACTTGGCGATAAAGCCGTACGTGACTTACCTCGTGGCGTGGATGAGTATTTAGAACTTCGCCAAGCGGCAATGAATATTCCAGCAGCGGCTCAAAAGGAAAAGAAGACATCAAGTGCCGCTGAAGAGCGACAGCTAAAGAAGGACAAAGTTCGGTTAGAACGACAGATGGAAAAAGCCGATACCCGAATCTCTGAATTAGAGACTGAGCAGGAGGCAGCATCCTTTGATCCAGGGCGATTGATATCTCTAACTCAAGAACTCGAAACTTTGCGTCATGACAAAAACAAAATCGAAGAAGAGTGGCTCCAGGTAACTCTTTCTTTAGAGAGTTGAGATAAAGTCCCACAATGCGATTAGATTTTCTTGCCGCTTTATCTGGTGTATTAATTGCCCTGCAAGCTCGGGCTAATGGCGAACTCTCACACCGCATAAATAATGGGTTAGAGGCTGCGCTCGTCTCATTCGGTTCGGGATTAGTAATTATTGCTGTAATAGCAATGTTTAATCCAGCGATTAAAGAGGGGCTTTCAAATCTTCGAACTGCAGTTACTCATGGAGAGATAGCGCGTTGGAAGTTATTTGCGGGTGCCCTTGGCGGAAGTTTTGTTGCAATTCAAACTCAAATAGTTCCCCTGATTGGAGTTGCGATTTATTCGGTAGCCTCGATTGCGGGACAAACTGCAATTTCCTTAATTGTCGATCGCATTGGTCTAACAGGAGGGGGAAAGAAGTTAATCTCACGAAGGCGCGTAGCAGCGGCAATCCTGACTGTTTTAGCCGTCTTTGTCTCAGTTTTTGATCGGATAGATGCAAAAAATCTCTCACTATTAGCCGTTATTTTGGGCTGCATTGCCGGCTTAGTCGTTGGTGTCCAACGCGCGTTAAATGGGGAGATTAATGAGTACTCTCATCAAAGTTTCACCACATCACTACTTAATTTCATTTCTGGATCATCTCTTCTAATTATCTTGATTATAATTGGCCTACTAAGTCACCACTTTAAATTAGTGGCTCTGCCTAGTGGACCATTGTGGATTTATACAGGCGGGGTAATTGGTGTTGTTTATATTGCTTTTACTTCAACGATTGTCCAACACCTAGGGGTTCTGACATTTACTCTCTTTAGCGTTGGAGGCCAACTTGTTGGCTCCCTTGTTATCGATTTAGTGTCGCCTACCGATGGGGTCCATGTCAGCGCCTACCTAGTAAGCGGAATCGTAATGACTTATCTGGGAGTTATCGCCGGAGGCGTAAGTAGTTCACGAGTGCGGAAACCAGCGAAGCACAAATAAAGAACGTTGCAATTGCATAAGACCAAGTTTTCACAAGTGGCATCGTTGCTGCGTAATAACCTGCCAAAGTGATTCCAGTTCCCCACAAGAGAGCCCCCAATGAATTTGCGCTAAGGAACTTGTAGTAATTCATCTTTGAAGCCCCGGCTATAGGTGGGACAAAAGTTCGAATCCAAGGAAAGAAACGTGCAGCCACAACTGCCCACCATCCGGTTTGTTCATAAAACCGCTCAGATTGAGCGACCATCCGCTTGATCCGCGGTGAATCATGCTTATCCAGGTACGAACGTCCAACTGTGCGTCCTAAGACAAAGCCAACTTGGTCACCGAAGAAAGCGCCGAGAAAAATAACAATTACCAAAATTACAATGTTGACATTCTTGGTAGAAGCGGCGACAAGGCCCGCGCTAAAAAGTAAGGAGTCCCCTGGCAAGAAGAACCCGAATAAAACCCCGGTTTCAAGGAATATAAGACCTGCTGTAATTAAGTAGATTAAGAAAGGCGCTAAAGGTGCCAATTGAGCATCAAAGGATGCGGCTAATTGGATCACACTGACTTCTTAACCGCCGCGGCAACCGCCTTGGTCACGTTGGGATCAAAGACGCTCGGGACAATAAAAGATGCATTGAGTTGCTCAGGGGAGACGCAATCTGCAATCGCTTCGGCGGCTGCTACTAATAACTTATCGGTGATCTTGTGTGCATTGGCATCTAAGAGGCCTCGGAAAATTCCAGGGAAAGCCAGCACATTGTTAATCTGATTTGGCTGATCACTACGTCCAGTTGCAACAACCGTTGCATATTTGCGAGCAATCGTTGGATCGATTTCAGGATCTGGGTTAGCAAGGGCGAAAATAATCGAATCTGATGACATAGATGCAACATCGGCTTCGGTTAAAACATTTGGCGCACTGACGCCGATAAAAACATCGGCTCCTTTCATAGCCCCAGAGATATTTCCCGTGTAATTATCGGGATTACTATTATCAATAAACCAAGTACGCATCTCATCATCGGAGCGCGGGGATGATTTTGAAATAACACCCTCTTTATCAAAGCCCACGATATTTGTTGCTCCGCGCAGCACTAACAATCGCGCGATTGCCGTTCCAGCTGCGCCAGCTCCGCTCATTACAATCTTTACATCCTTGAGTTCTTTCTTAACAAACCTAAGTGCATTTCTTAACGCAGCAGATACAACAATTGCTGTGCCGTGTTGGTCATCATGAAAAACTGGAATATCAAGAAGCTCTCGCAAGCGACGTTCAATTTCAAAGCAACGGGGTGCTGAAATATCCTCTAAATTGATTCCGCCATATACGGGCGCGATTAATTGAACGGTGCGAACGATTTCATCTACATCTTGAGTATCCAGACACACGGGCCACGCATCTACGTCGGCAAAGCGCTTAAATAGTGCGGCCTTACCCTCCATAACGGGTAGCGCTGCAGCTGGCCCGATATTGCCAAGACCTAGGACTGCCGAACCATCAGTGACAACTGCCACCGTATTGCGCTTAATTGTTAAGCGGCGGGCATCACTGGGGTCATCGACAATTGCTTGGCAGATGCGTGCAACGCCAGGGGTATATGCACGCGATAAGTCATCCCGCGTCTTAAGTGGGACTTTTGAAGCGATCTCTATCTTGCCACCAAGGTGCAGTAGAAATGTTCGATCACTAACTTTACGAACTGTTAAATTCGAATTCTTAGCAAGGGCAATTGTGATTTCATCGGCATGAGCTGAATCGATAGTGTCGCACGTAATATCGATGACTACTTTTTCTGCATGTGATTCAACGACATCGAGTGCGCTAATTGTTGCACCGGCGCCGGAAATAATTGTTGTCGCTAAAGCTACGGGTTGTGAAGAAGGAGAACCCTCAACACGGATTGTTATTCCGTAACCTGGGGATGTTGATGCCACCTACACAACACCATACAAGCGATCACCAGCATCGCCCAGACCTGGGACTATGTAACCATGCTCGTTTAATTTTTCATCAAGAGCACCGGTAACAATTGTTATTGGAACGGCACTTGATGCAAATTCCTTTTCAACTGCAGCGATTCCTTCGGGGGCGGACAAAATACAAATTGCAGTAATGTCGTTTGCTCCCAAATCAATTAAATAGTGAAAGGCTGCAATCAAAGTTCCGCCAGTTGCTAGCATGGGATCTAAGACGAAGACTTGGCGACCGGATAAATCATCGGGGAGTCGATTGGCATATGTACTAGCCTGCAGGGTTGTCTCGTCACGTACCATTCCGAGAAAACCAACTTCAGCTGTCGGAATCAATTTGCTCATTCCTTCAAGCATTCCAAGACCTGCACGCAAAATTGGGACAACCACGGGCCTTGGTTCGGCCATCTTCAAACCGTGAGTTTTAGTAACCGGCGTCTTGATTGATACCGAATGGGTTCGAACATCACGCGTTGCTTCGTAAGCAAGCAGAGTTACGAGCTCTTCGACAAGGCGGCGGAAGGTTGGCGAATCAGTTCGTTCGTCGCGCAAAACCGTCAATTTATGGGCGATCAGTGGGTGGTCTGCGACATGAACCTTCATGCCCCTTACCCTACAGGGGTTTCATTCCTTTCCAATAAGTGAAACGATGAGGTCATGCCCGAATTCGATGATGAGGTCAATGAAGACATCGAAGAGTTCGATGCCTTGGAGGAAGTTTCTGCGCAAGAAATGAAAACCGACAACCTCTCTAACGAAATAGATATTGCAGTTGCTGCTTGGCACGAAGATGGACGATGGACATTAGGGATTTTGCCTGATCCAACCGATATCGCCCAAATCATCACTAGCCTTAAATCTCAGCAGACAAATGGTGGAGCAATCGCACTCATTTCAATTGATGAAGAGTTTTTTATTTTGATTCGTGTACTCGGAGCACATATCTCTCTATTCCTAAGTGATGCTACTTGCGCGTTTGACTATCCAGTGGCCGAGGAGTTATTAGAGATTGCCGACCTACCAATGCCAGAAGATGAAGATGAGCCAAGTCCAATTGGGCATCTTGAAATTTTGTCTGATCTAGGAATGAGCGGAATGGAGATTTCGGCACTGTGCGATGATCCCGAGCTTTTTCCCGATGAGCAGCTTGAGGCGATTGCTAACCGCTTAGGTTTTGGTGATCAGTTTGCAGAACTTTTACAGTTGTGAGTGATGAAGAGTTGATGCGCGCAGCTATTGCTGTGGCGCAGGAGGCACTTGCCAGTGGTGATGTTCCCGTTGGTGCAGTAATAATTAACAAAGCCGGCGAAATTGTTGCAACTGGCCATAATGAGCGAGAACTTCATCATGATCCAACTGCGCATGCAGAGATTGTCGCTATTCGTCGGGCGAGTGAGAAAAATAATCAGTGGAGATTAGAAGATCACACGCTAATTGTGACGCTCGAACCGTGTGCAATGTGTGCGGGCGCGATTGCGCAATCTCGTATCTCGACCGTAATTTTCGGTGCGTGGGATGAAAAAGCCGGTGCAGTTGGTTCAGTGTGGGATCTACTACGCGATCCTCGCTCTTTATTTAAAGTCGAAGTTCGAGCAGGGGTACTGGCAGCCGAGTGCGCAGCGATTTTAAAAGATTTTATACAAGGAGTTCGTAAGAAGGATTAAGAATGACTAACGAACCCTCTTCTTCGCCAACCATTCCCTCTGCGCGCATTTGAGATCCAACTTCTAAGCCAGCGATTTCTCGACGCCCTAGGAACTGCAATGAAACTCCGCCTGTTTCATCCCAGATTTCAACTTGCAAACCTGGGGCATCACCGCGCGGGGCGGGTTTAATAGAAGTAACGCGACCCTGAACTTGAGCGCGCTCTCGCCATTGAATTTCACTTATTAGCGTGACGTTTTTTGCATAATGACTTACGGGTGCAACATTTACTGGAACTGTCTTTTTAGGTTTCGGCGCAGGTGCGATCTTTTCTTCAACATGGTGCGGATGCACAACCAATTGCGCGTTAGAAGCGATGCGATCAACGTCAAAGGGAACAATGGTTGCTACAACGCGAGGTAATTGTGAAATCGGTGCAGCAATTTCTTCAGCGGTCTGATCGTGTAAAACCCTACCGAGGAATCTCGAGTAAGAGCGACGAGGCAAGAGAAGGGTCAGTTCGACATCAGCGCTAGCGGTAGTGCGAATTGCATAATCAACTGCAGCATTTGGAAGTCGGCGGTCTGGGCAATCTATTAACTCCAAAGAAACATCAGATAATCCAGGATTAGTTGCCCACTCCGCCGCAATGGCCTGTGCGCGCTGATCATCAATTACAAAGTGAACGGCATTCAAATGCCGAGGATTAAAACTTCTGGCATATCGGACGACTCTTACCGTTGCCAGGTCAACACTATCGACCAAAACAGTTACATCATGCCTTGGAATTGAAGTTGCACGAGTTTCCTCGGCTGTGACGCGAAGTGCTAATTGCTCCTTGCGATACTGTCTATTTAAACGCAAGAGAAGTGCAACAAGAATCGGCGTAATTACGATAACTACCCAAGCGCCTTCAGTGAACTTAACAACTGCAAAGATAATAACAATTGCAAATGAGACTACTCCGGAGAGAGTGTTGACTACATAACTGTATTGCCAACCCTTGGCCTTATTTGTTAGTGAACGTTTTGCCATTCCAAAGCCAACCAAAGTAAAGCCAGTGAATACTCCAAGTGCATAATAAGCAACAAGGTGGTCGACTGATGCGCGAGTTACAATTACTAATACTGTTGCCGCAGATGCAAGCAACACAATCCCATTTGAAAATGCTAAACGGTGGCCGCGCTTGGTCAATTGACGGGGTAGAAAGCCATCATTTGCAACAAAATTAACTAAGTAAGGGAAGCCGCTATATGCCGTGTTCGCACCCGTGATTAAAATCAACATTGTTGCGGCTTGAACGATTAAGAAAAATACTGAGCCAAAAGCGCCATTACCCAGAGTTGCTTTAGCTATTTGAGATATGACAGTCGGAGATCCAGCCGAATAAGGCGTCGAGTAGGTTGAATGCGCAAAC
>CAILBF010000151.1 GCA_903832395.1 uncultured Actinomycetes bacterium
CGGCGTTTCGCCTCAATTACCAGCGCTTCCCGCGATTTTTAGCGCTCCCAAAATAAGGTAATCTACGCAGGCTGCTTCACAGATAGCCACCCTTAAGGCATTTGGATTTAATTCACACACCAGGGCTTACGGATAGGTAACAGTTTTTGTAGTTAGGCAGTAGCCCAATGGCCGTTCCAACAAGAGTAAAAATAGACAATAATTAAAACTACCTTCTCCTCATCCGTCCAGGAACTAAACTCCTACGAATAAGGGCACTACAGCTTGGACCCTCCCAATTACCCTTAAGATGTGAGCCCTGTGCAAATTCCACAATTTTATCAACATTATCTTTATGGATTTTCAGAAAATAACAATCTTCATATACTTCTTCAGGAGCTAAGTCCTCCTCAATGGGATTTGAGAGCCACATAACTATTTCTAAATGCTCAGGTTGTTCAGATCCTGAAATTAGTACTAAGTATAAATTTTCCAACAAATCTCTATCTAGCGTGTATCTTAGGAATTGATCAGGCATAAATTACTTTCCTCCCATGCAACTTAGATTGTGCATCGCGACCCATTCGATTGAGGAAAACCAGTAAACGCCTTCCAAACGATTTTGACAGGTAAGACAGGTAGCGTAACTCACTAGATAATGATTATTTCCATCTTTATCTAACTGAGTGAGTGAATCCCCAACCCAAGCCGCATTAACGCTCGGCCATTCGATCTTAGATATGAATTTTGATGGAGTATCCGTAGTCAATGTTCGCACGGGAACCCCATAGGGGTGATCTACACGGCTCACTGCCAATCCTCTAAGAGGGAGCAAATCTGCAAGATGGCCATCAACTCTCTGCATAATTGAGCCAATCCCATTAAAAAAATTGCGAATAAAAAGGCGATTTGGAGTCTTTGATCGGAATGCAAAACCTCGGATAAAACCAAAATCATCTTCGTAATTGGGATCAATCGCACCGAAGTGATTGAAGAATTTTAGATATGAAAGCCTCTGGTCCTCAGCAATCCATTTGAAAAATTGATAGGCGACTATTATTTCAGGATCTGTGGAACCAACAAGTTCTGTGTAATGCACCGGTGATGGATCTACTACGGTCGAATCAAAATCAGCTGAATCAAGTAAATATCCACCTACGGCCTCAGGGTAAATTTGCAATCGCCATGTTTGGTTTGAATCGGTCCAGTCGATGTCCATATGCCCACCTTAATTGCAGTCAAGTCTCCAGGTAGGAGAATACCGCCTCCCGTAATCTTCCGTTTTGAGGAAATAATTGTCAGTGCCCCCCCTTAATGTCCGACTTCCACACCTGAAGGGACCAAGATGCGGGAAGATGAACAAGAAGAAGCAAAGCTCTGGGAGAAAGTGGCTTCTGCCGATGGCGATACAAAAGTTGATGCCCTCTTACAGTTAAGTTACAACGCCGCGGGACAACAGGAATACACGGAAGCATTGGCATTCTGCGAAACCGCACGTGAGACATACGAGGCGCTGGGTGCGCTCGCAAGCAGCATGAAGATGGCTCACATTTATTTTGGAATCGGTCATTGCCTGCGTCATCTGAATCGTTCTGTTGATGCCGCGAATGCTCTAGCGAAATCGGTTGAACTTTACCAAGAAGTTGGTTCAGAGGATGCTCTCCATATTCTCAACGAAGAGGGAGATGCTTGGTATGAAGCCAAGGAGTATCAAAAGTCTTACGATGCGTACAGACGAGCAATTGAAGACTCCAACCCCGACACTTGCGATTCCATTGTTGCAAGGAATTATGTTGATGCTGGAACTGCACTAGAAAAACTAAGGGAGTGGAGTAAAGCTCTTGAGCACTTCACTGAAGGAAGAGCACGGTACAAAAGGTTAAAAGATCTACGCACCATCGCGCACTGCGATGAAGAAATATCCCTTTGCCATGTCTGGCTTGGGGATGGCGTCAGCGCTCTAGTCCATGCTCAGCTTGCTTTAGATTACGCAGTAACCGCCGAAGATAATGTTCATCTAATGTGGGCAAAAGCCAGAATGGCATTATCAAAAAAGACTTTAGGTCAATATCAAGAAGCACTAGATTTATTTGCAGAAGCTAAAAGCATGATGGTGAGTCAGGCAAATCCACCTTGGAAAGCTATTATTAAACTAGAAAAGCAAAATGCATATATTCTCAAAAAGCTAAGCAGGATGGATGCCGCCTCTGAGGTATTACGTAGGATTAGTTCCTTCGAAGAGATTTTTCTAGACGAGAATGAAAGGGGCGATCCGATTGTTTAGATGGAAACTTTTTATAATGGTAAATGCCGTTCTGTACCTATCGGCCTCGCCAGGGATGGCAAGTGCTGGTTGGTACCCAACTGCACAAGGAGAATCTCTTACGGTGGAATATTGCCTCCCAACAGCAAATGTGGGGACTCTATATTTACAGGCCCTTGGAAGTGGCACGAAGTGGAAAACTGTTGCGGTAATCAAGCATCCACAACTAAGAAAAGATTACTACTGTGCTGACGATTTTAAGCATGGATTTGGGCAAGGCTTATTTCATCTCAAATACAAATGGAAAGTAAATATTTCCGGGGGCTGGGGATTACAGCTTAAATCTTCTGCTTTGAATCAAACCTACCACGGATGGCCGGATGGAATCACAACGAATGGAAAGTAATTTAGATTAATTACCCTAACGGCAAACTTGTATCGGGATTTCCGCCTCGCCATTGCAGCTGTCTCACTCCTAATTCGACTCCACCATCCTTTGACCGTTTAACATCGGCCCAAAGCATGCAATCCTGAGAGTCGGTAGACAAAATCGGCTTATCATCAATGATGAGCGTTCCTTGCCATTCCAAGGGTAGTTCTAGTTTGATTAGTCGACGAATATCCTCGATGACAACTAATACTGGTGCCCACTCAATCTCTGTGCGAAATATTTCAGAGCCGCTGACAAGGCCGACGTAAAGTTTCATGGTCACGAGCATTCCTTTCTGGATTATTTGCAAGGTGGGAATTAATCAAGTTTTTACTTCAGGCTGTAGCGATTCCCCATCACCATAGAAAGCTA
>CAILBF010000152.1 GCA_903832395.1 uncultured Actinomycetes bacterium
CACCTGCTGTCTACTTAGTAGATGACCAGTCTCCATATGGTGCAGGTCTTGCTGAGTACACAGCTTTCGGTCTTACAAAGATTAAGGTCACCACTGTTGGAACAGATCACATTCTTCCTACACCTGGAACTGACTGGTCTCCAACGACTGCAAAGGTTCTAGCTTCAAAGGCTAACGTCGTTATCTACGCTGGTTACGATGTAGATGCAGGCGCATTTGTTAAGTCACTTCGTGATGGTGGATACACAGGTATCTTCGCATCAGGCGATGGATCAGCAACTGCATCATTTGCAAAGGCAGCTGGAAATGCCGCTGCAAAGGATGCACGTCTAACCGAAGGTGATACACCTTTTGATAACGTGGCAACTGCTGCTCAGAAGAAAGCTTTCACTAAGGCAAGCGGAGTTAAGGTTGCTGGCGGATACGTCACTAACACAATCAACGCTACAAACGTATTGCTTACTTGCATTAAGCAGGGCAAGTTAACACGTCCAGCTATTCAGGCTTGCGTTAATACAGGCAAGTTCCCTAACTTTACGGGTGGAACTTTCTCCTTCGAAGCATGGGGAGATATCAAGGGCGGAGCGCCAATTGGTGCTTTCAAGCTTGATGCTAATGGAAATATCGTTTACATCGGTCAGGCCTAATTTAGGCTGGTCTATGACTTTGGGTTTACCCAGAGCACAGAAGTAAATAGTGTTGAAGTGCCTGCAGATTCATCTGCAGGCACTTCACACATTAAAAATTTCACCCTCATGTTCTTTAGAGTTTTCAAGAATGAAGCAAACGAAATAAGGAGACAATGAATTTCTCAGTCTTGACCAGCCAATTTTGGTCACTGTGCTTATCTGGCCTTAGTTTAGGTTTAATTTATGTCTTGATTTCCCTTGGTTACACGATGGTTTACGGCGTATTGCGACTTATTAACTTTGCTAACTCCGAGATTTTCATGGTCGGCACATTTGCTACCGTTTGGATTGAAACTGGAGTTACTGGCCATACGACAAATTCAAACCCATTACATGGTTTTTCTCTTGTTTGGACAATGACCTTTGCTTTAGTTGTAGCCATGTTGGCCTCTGGAATAACCGCGCTTGCCGTTGAGTTCTTTGCTTACCGCCGTCTACGAGCTAAGGGAACGAACCGCTTGGCGAGCCTAATTTCGGCGATCGGCATGTCTATCGTCCTCAGTGAGAGTGCACGTATTTTATCTCACTCGCGCCCGCAGGCAAGCCCACGCCTTATGGAAAAAATCTCACTTGGGCATTTAGCTGGTGCAAATTTTAGACTCGATACAGTTCTAGTTGTAGTTACTGCTCTCATTATGTTCGTTGTTCTAGATCGCTTTGTCAATAAGAGTCGCCTCGGTAAAGCGATTCGTGCAGTATCAATGTCAGAAGAAAATGCCAAGTTAATGGGCATTAATATCAGCCGCGTAATTTCAGTAACTTTCCTCATTGGCGGACTTATGACTGGTGCCGCATCCTTCTTCTTCATGACCGTTTATGAGACCACAAAATTCAATGTTGGATTTAATTTGGGTCTTGCGGCATTTACTGCGGCCGTGTTAGGTGGAATCGGAAATCTTCGTGGAGCTTTCTTTGGCGGAATTTCGTTGGGTCTACTTGAAACTATGTCAGCGGCTGTGCTCGGAAGTCAATGGAAATCTGTTACCGTGTTCGTGGTCCTAGTTCTTGTCCTATTAGTTCGTCCAAATGGAATTTTTGGCGAAGCAATCCAGCAGACGAGGGTCTAATGATTAATATTCGAGATAAGGGTGCAGCTCTCTGGGAGGGCTGGAATCATACTCAGCGTACAGTTTTTGCCGTTGTGCTCATTGCCTTAGTCGCCATAATGCCATTTGCTGGAGATTTTGGATTTATTAGCATTCTAGATACTCCAGTTGCCTCCTATCAAGATGTCCTTGTCTATCCCATTGGCATGTTTGTTTTAATGGGTCTAGGCCTCAATATCGTCGTTGGCAAAAGTGGACTTCTTGATTTAGGTTACGTGGCTTTCTTTGCAATTGGGGCTTACACGCAAGCGATTCTTTCAACCCGCACTCACCTAAATGCTTGGGAGATCTTGCCAATTGGAATGGGTGCAGCGATGCTCTCAGGTGCACTTCTTGGCCTACCCACGCTCCGACTTCGCGGCGATTACCTTGCAATCGTAACTCTGGGCTTCGGAGAAATTGTTCGAATTGTTACACTCAATATTTCCATCACAGGTGGAACGAATGGAATTGCCCGAATTCCCGGTCCTCCAGCTATTGGTGGACTTAAATTCGACATTATGCACCCAGTGAATTATTTCTGGTTGGTCCTTACGATGATTCTGCTTGTAATATGGATGATCCGTCGATTGTCGGTTCGTCGCCCCGGCCGAGCTTGGGAGGCGATTCGCCAAGATGAGGATGTAGCAATGTTGATGGGCGTTCCCACACTGCGCTACAAAATTTGGTCCTTTAGCGTTGGAGCAGCCGTCGGTGGTGCAGCTGGAGTTATTTATGCCGCTAAGGTCATTGTTATCGCGCCTCAAATGTTTACATTCAATATCTCGGTTCTTATTCTCTCCTGTATCGTCTTTGGTGGAATGGGCAACATGTGGGGTGTCATCTTTGGCGGAGTTATCTTGGCCTATATCCCAGAGCGAATCCGTTTCATCACAAATGCCAGACAACTTGTTTTTGGAATAGTGCTCGTCCTTATTATGAATATTCGCCCAGATGGACTTTTGCCACGTAAGAAACGCGAAAAAGTTAAAGCGAAGAGCGGAGTTAAAAATGCCTGAGCAATCATTTACGCAAACTAATTCCACCAGTAGCGAGAAAGTTCTGGAGCTTGACAATGTAGTTATGCAGTTTGGTGGAGTTCGTGCATTGGACACAGTCAATTTACATGTGAATAAAGGTGAAATCTGCGCCCTGATTGGCCCAAATGGAGCTGGAAAAACTACTGTTTTCAACGTTGTGACTGGCGTATACCAAATCACTGAAGGTGAAATTAGATTTAAAGGTCAAAACCTTGCTGGAAAAAAGAGAAATAAAATTACTCAACTTGGAATAGCTCGAACTTTTCAAAATGTTCGCCTCTTTGGCGATATGACTGCGTTAGAGAATGTAATTACTGCAACAGATGTACATAAACGCTCGGGCTTTGTCGGCTCACTGTTTGGAACGCCGCGTTCACGACGTGAAGAGCGCGAAGGAATTGCAAAAGCTCATGAACTTCTCGCCTTCCTTGGAATTGATCATCGATCTGACCAACTTGCCCGCAACTTGCCGTACGGAGATCAGCGACGACTTGAGATTGCCCGCGCCTTGGGAACAAACCCACAGTTACTTTTGCTAGATGAACCTGCAGCAGGTTTTAACCCAGCTGAAAAAGTCGCCCTTGCAAATGACATCATCCGTATCCGTGATGCGGGCTATACCGTTTTGCTTATCGAACATGATATGTCACTCATTATGGGCATTTCCGATCGTGTGGTTGTCCTGGACTTCGGTAAAAAAATTGCTGACGACCTACCAAAGAATGTGCAAAATGATCCAAAAGTGATTGAAGCTTATTTGGGAGTACCTTCAGATGCGTCTTGAAATTAATGAGCTTCACGTCTTCTACGGAAAAATTGAGGCAATCAAAGGAATTAGTGTCGTTGTAAATCAAGGTGAAATTGTCACTCTCATCGGAGCAAATGGCGCTGGCAAAACGACAACGTTGAAAACTATTTCGGGTCTACGACCAG
>CAILBF010000153.1 GCA_903832395.1 uncultured Actinomycetes bacterium
TGAGAGAACATGAGATTTGCAAGCATTGCTCCGAGAATGCCTCCCGCACATTGCGCAATGACATAAAAAATTGCATCAGTCATGTTTTTCCTTTCACATAAAGCCAACAAACGATTTGCTAGCTTTAGAAAGTTTGACATGATTTGAAACCGTTGATTTTTCACTTGTCGTTAAATATTTATAATAAAACGCAGTCTTGATCACAATCGACACAAGTTTTAGGCTTAAGTTCTATAATAAAATTAATATTGAAGCAATTTAATATTTAAGAAAAGTGCTTCTGAGATCTGAAACTTTCGCTATGAAATCTTCCAAATTGGCCAATATTTTGGCTTCTTGGCTGGACCAATTGACTAATGTGGTCATTTGGTCAGGTTTCTTCCCATCTGTCACTGCCGGGATGTAGTTTTAGCCTTGGAGCCAGCACAGGAAAGGAGCAGAATCAGGATGAACAAGAAGTCCTTGAGTGAGTCTGATATCTGCGACCGCTTTATCTCCCCTGCTCTCACCTCATCTGGCTGGGATGAAACGCGTTGGCGGCGTGAGTATCCCTTCACTGCTGGACGAATAATTGTTCGTGGCGAACTGATTGCTCGTGGAAAACAAAAACGGGCCGATTACCTACTTTTCTACAAATCAAATATTCCTATTGCAATTATTGAAGCTAAAGACAACACCCACTCGATCGGAGCGGGTATGCAACAAGGACTTGGTTACTCCAACGCCCTCGATATCCCATTTGTATTTTCATCGAATGGAGATGGATTTCTTTTTCATGATAAAACTGGAAATGCGGATCAGATTGAGACAACCCTCTCGCTCGATGAATTCCCTTCTCCAGAGGAGCTATGGAGTCGTTACAAAGTGTGGAAGAAGCTTGAGCCATCAACTGAACAACTAATCACTAGCCCCAGTTATCAGTACATGTCCGAGGAATTACCTCGCTACTACCAGCAACTTGCAGTTAATCGAAGTATCGAAGCAATTGCTCGTGGTCAGAAGCGAGTACTTCTTGCAATGGCGACTGGAACGGGTAAAACTCGAACAGCTTTCAATATCATTTGGCGTCTTTGGAAAACTGGAAAAGCAAAGCGAATTCTGTTCTTAGCGGATCGAAATATTCTGGTTGACCAGACCATGATTAATGATTTCAAACCATTTGGCAGTGTTATGACAAAACTTAATCGAAGCCTTGTCGATCGAGACAATGGGAAAGTTGATACCTCCTACGAGATCTACCTTGCTCTCTATCAGGCGATTATGGGTGGAGAAGATTTAGAACCCATTTACAACAAGTTTCCACCAGACTTCTTTGACCTTGTAGTAATCGATGAGTGTCATCGAGGAAGTGCCGCCGACGATGCCACTTGGAAAACTATTCTGAACTACTTTGATTCTGCTATCCAGATAGGTATGACAGCCACGCCAAGAGAGACAAAGTATGTGTCAAACATTGGTTATTTTGGAGAACCTGTATATACCTATTCACTTAAGCAGGGTATCGATGATGGATTTCTTGCTCCATTTAAAGTCATTCGCGTTGATCTTGATGTTGATTTACAAGGGTGGCGCCCTGAAGCTGGAATGGTCGATGACGCTGGAAACTTGATTGATGACCGAAATTACAATCAGGTTGATATTAATAGAGAGATCATCTTTCCTGAACGAGACAAGTTAGTAGCTCACAAGATCAGTCAATTTCTACATGACACCAGCCCGATGAATAAGACCATAGTTTTTTGTAGCAATATTGACCACGCAGAGCGTATGCGCCAAGCAATAGTTAATGATCAGCTGAACGCAGATCTAGTTGCCAAGGATCATCGCTATGTCATGCGCATTACTGGCGATAATGAAGAGGGTAAAAATGAGCTGGATAACTTCATTGACCCTAAGAGGCCCTATCCAGTAATAGCGACCACTTCAAAACTTATGTCTACAGGTGTAGACGCTCAAACCTGCCAACTCATTGTGCTGGATCAGAGAATTCAATCGATGACAGAGTTCAAACAAATTATTGGGCGTGGAACCAGACTCCGTCCTGACTTCGGCAAATACTTCTTCACAATTATTGATTTCAAGAAAGCTACTGAACTTTTTGCTGATCCTGAGTGGGATGGCCCAGCAATTGCTATTAAGGAAATAGATAAGGATGGGAAAGTCACCGATATTGACCCAGATCCTCAATCTGAAAATGAAGATTCTGATATTGAAAAGGTCCTTGAAGGTCCAGTGGATCTGGCAGATACCGATCCAGAACCAACGAAGCGATTCATTGTCAGTGGTGTTCAATTCAAGATAATTGCTGAGCGTGTTCAGTACTACGACAAAGATGGAAAGTTAATTACAGAATCCCTCAAAGATTTCACCCGTAAAGCAGTCGGCCAAGAGTTTAAATCCCTTGATCAATTTAGAAAGCGCTGGAATGGGGCAGAGCGAAAGCAGGTCATCCTCGAAGAACTCCTTGAAAAAGGGGTGATTCTGGAGGCCCTCGAAGGCGCTGTGGGACGAGATCTGGATCCATTTGATCTCATCTGCCATATCGCATTTGATCAACCTCCCCTAACCCGAAGAGAGCGGGCTGATGGAGTTAAGAAGCGGAATGTTTTCTCAATGTACGAAGAGAAAGCTCGGGAGGTCCTTGGGATACTCCTCGATAAGTACGCAGACCAAGGACTTGAAACCATCGAAAAAATTGATGTTTTAAAGTTGGATCCATTTACTCAAATCGGTACACCTATAGAAATTGTGAAAAGTTTCGGTGGTCGTGATAAATATCTGGAAG
This sequence comes from uncultured Actinomycetes bacterium, assembly GCA_903832395.1. Classification (GTDB taxonomy): domain Bacteria; phylum Actinomycetota; class Actinomycetes; order Nanopelagicales; family Nanopelagicaceae; genus Planktophila. Next base: position 2,786 of record CAILBF010000153.1, read on the forward strand.
CTGTACAGAAACTTGAAACCGCCCTCTACGCAACATCTGCCTAACTAATGGAGAAAAATGTCACTGTCTAATACCGTCAAAGCAATTCAAGACATTATGCGCAAAGACGCTGGTGTTGATGGTGATGCCCAGCGTATTGGCCAACTTGGTTGGATGCTGTTTCTCAAAATCTACAGCGACCTTGAATTAGAAACTGAACTAGAAGATACAAAATATAAATCTCCTATACCAAAGAAGTTCCGTTGGGAATCGTGGGCTGATGAAAGCGTGGCTGGTAAAGACTCTCTAACGGGTGACGCGCTAATCAACTTCATTAACAATGAGCTCTTTCCAAAGTTAAAGGAACTAGATCTCTCCTCATTCACAGGGCAAGCTCGCGAGCGAGGTGCACTATTAATTAGCGTTTTTGATGATGCATATAACTACATGAAGAATGGAACGCTCCTTCGACAAGTAATCAACAAAATTAACCAAAACATTGATTACAACTCTGTGGAGACTAGACATCTCTTTGGTGATATCTATGAACAAATCTTGAAAGATCTGCAGAACGCAGGAAACGCTGGTGAGTACTACACACCAAGAGCTGTAACTCAATTTGCTATTGAAATGGTTAATCCTCAACTAGGAGAAATTGTTCTAGATCCTGCGTGTGGCACAGGTGGTTTCTTAACAGGAGCCTTTGAGCACATGAAAAAACAGGTTAAGAAACCTGCTGAACTTAAAGCCTTAAAAAACAGTATCCGAGGCGTTGAGAAGAAACCACTTCCCCATGTTCTCTGCGCTACAAACATGATGGTTCACGGAATCGAAGTCCCATCGAATATCATCAATGACAACACTCTTGCAAAACCTCTTAGAGATTACGGCAAGAATGATCAAGTTGATGTCATTATCACAAATCCACCTTTTGGTGGCGTTGAAGAAGATGGGATCGAAAACAACTTTCCCGCTGAATTCAGAACAAAAGAAACTGCTGATCTCTTTTTAGTGCTGGTCATGGAGTTGCTAAAAGATGGCGGTCGAGCCGCAATTGTTCTTCCTGATGGAACACTCTTTGGAGAGGGTATAAAAACTAAGATTAAGAAGAAAATGCTTGAGGAGTGCAACTTGCACACAATTGTTCGATTACCTAAGTCTGTTTTTGCCCCATATACAACTATCGCTACAAATGTCTTGTTCCTTACCAAAGGCGAGCCAACAAAAGAAGTTTGGTACTTCGAGCACAAACTCCCAGAGGGCGTTAAAGCATACAACAAGACCAAGCCAATGCGCTTGGAAGAATTCGATATCGAAAGAAGTTGGTGGATCAAGCGCCAAGAAAGTGAGCAAGCATGGAAGGTAACGGCAGCTGACATTGCAAAGAACAACTACAACCTAGACATTAAGAATCCAAATGCTCCAATTTTTATTCACGATGATCCTGACGAACTCTTGCAACAAATCAAAGAGTTGACAGCAAATGTTGCGGACTTGCAAACTGAATTGAAAAAACTTTTATCTGAATCGTTGGAGTGAAAATGTCTCGTCAAACATTGGTAGAAAATCTAGAAGTCACCACAGAGAATAAGAGTCGAATAGCGCTGATTGAAAAGCTCTTCCTCAATTTAGCTGTGCACGGAAGATTGAAACAAATATCCTCGGAATTCGAATCGGCAGAAGTTCGGAAACTCAGCGAAGTGTGTGATTTGTATCAACCAAAAACAATTTCGATTTCTCAATTGATTCCTAATGGAAAATACCCTGTTTATGGGGCTAATGGCGTAATTGGAAGTTTTGATCAGTTTAATCACGAAGATTCGGAGGTCTTAGTCACTTGCCGCGGTGCAACATGTGGCACGGTGAATATCTCCCAGCCTTATTCATGGATAAATGGAAATGCCATGGTGGTTCGTCCAAAAAAGAGTTCCTTGCGAAAAGATTTCCTCGCGTTGGTTTTGAGAAGCTTAGACTATAAAACGGTTATAACTGGAACTGCTCAGCCACAAATCACAAAAGCTCCATTAGCGAATGTAAACATACTCATTCCACCTCTGTCTGGTCAGGAGATTGTTGTAAGCACTATGAAGAGCATCTCTGAACTACTATCTAATCTGGGGAATAAAACGCTCCAATTGGATCTTTTACGAAATTCTTTCCGCGAATCAGCCGTTGATGCCATCTCAACAGCCCAAACCCAAGAAGAATTTGAAACAGCATGGAATCGAATTCAACGAAATTGGAAAGTTATTACAGGAACACCTGAAGCAGTTGACTCGCTTCGCAAGTTGATACTCGCTTTTGCGGCCAAAGGTAAATTGGTCGATAGCCCAGATAAACTTAAAAATAATTCAACTTTTATTGAACTAGCCAAAGTTTGTAAAGTTTCTTGGGGAAATCTGTCACTTACAAAGTCATCATATTTAGACAATGGTCCTCATCTTGCGGTATCCGCTGCAGGTCCTGACGGAAGAATTGGATTTGCTGAGCATAAAGCTTATATACCTGTGCTCTCTGCGATCGGCGCCCGATGTGGAACTATGTTTATGCCAGAAGAAGATTTCACAGCAATCAAGAACACAATGACTCTGGAACCCAACGATGAATTACTTGACAACTGGTATCTGTTCTACACGATGATGGGAAGCAACTTACCCCGACGAGGTTCTGCACAACCTTTCATGTCAAAATCAGACATCGAAAACTTCAAAATTAGGGTGCCGAGTTTGGATGAGCAAAGGTTGATTTCAAAAAGTGTAGAAGCGCTTCTAAAAAAGTGCGACCTTCTTGAGTCCAAATTAAGAGATTTGGAAGAAATAGCTGAGAAATTTGCTAGATCTGTTGTTTCAGAGTCAGCCTAGGTAATTGAATGACTACGAATCTTTCCATTCAAAACATGCGAAGAATTGTGTGCTTAGCAAATTCGCGCAAGCCTGATGGGCGATGTGTGGCAGGGAAGCTTTATGCTCAAGGCAAATTTGGAGCATGGCTAAGGCCCATAAGTATTCGTGAGGGCGAAGAGTTGTCAGAGCAAGAAAGACAAATTTCCAAAGGTGTAGAACCTGCGCTACTGGATATATTGGAATTCACAATCTCTAGACATAAACCTTCAGCGCATCAGCCTGAGAATTTCATGATTGATTCCGCACACAAATTTAAGAAAGTTGGTTTTATCTCTTCTGTGGAATTGTTTAAAGTAGTTGATAAGCCTACAAATCTCTGGATCATGGGATACCAGTCAAAGACTTTTGGTAAGAACGACTTAGTCCCGCCAAATAGAATTTCAGAGGTCTCCAATAGTTTATATCTGATCAATCCTCACACTTTCACTATTCAAGTTGTTCAAGGAACTTATAGTTTGCAAGTAAGAGGCCAGTTCTCATATCTCGGCGCTGACTATAATTTGCGAATAACAGATCCAGTTGTAGAAGAGAGATTCATTCCAAAGGGTGCTGGGGAGTATAAAATTGATGATGTGCTTCTGACTATAAGTCTTGCTGAAAAGCTCTTCACGGTAGCTAGTAATCCGTCCTCTTCGGGCTACTACAAGCTCATAGCTGGAGTTATGGATATTTCGTCATTGGGGAAAAAATGAGACAGGCACAGATATTCTCGATCGGACATTCAAATCACTCGATTGATAAGTTCCTAAGTCTGCTGGAGAGCTCCGAAATCAACATGGTTGTTGATGTTCGTTCAGCGCCGTTCAGCAGAATGTTCCCACAGTTCAATCAGGAAACTTTGAAGAAATCCCTTAGTGATAATTCGATTGGTTATCTGTTTCTTGGAGATCAGATTGGTGGACGCTCAAACGATCCAGACGACTATTTGGACGGCCAAGTTCTGTATAAGGCGTTGGCTAATAAAGAAGCTTTCAAAACTGGCATGGAGAGGTTGAAGGAAGGCTCTGCTAAATACCGAATTGCGCTTATGTGCTCTGAAAAGGAGCCGCTGGACTGCCATAGAACTTTGTTAGTTTCTCAGGCTCTTGCGAGCAGTGACATCGTTGTAGGCCACATTCACGCAGATGGAACAGTCGAAGTCCATGGGGATGCCTTGGTGCGGCTACTTTCATTGCACAACCTGTCGTCACCAGATTTATTCTCTGATGACACAGGTAGAGTGCAAGAAGCCCTTACACTTCAGGAAAAGAAGATTGCATACCAGATCCCAAAGCCAGCTGAATCAAGGGAGGAATTTGAGTGAGCCTTTACACCATCGGGTTTACCAAACATTCTGCCGAGGATTTCTTCGAAACTTTGAAATCGGCGGGAGTGACTAAATTGATTGATATCCGCATCAACAGAACTTCTCAATTGGCTGGTTTTGCCAAAGGTTCCGATTTGCCCTACTTCCTTAGAGTTAGTGCTGGTATTGCTTACGAGGCAATCGAGAATCTTGCTCCCGCCAAAGAACTTCTGAAGCGTTATCGGTCAAAGGAAATCTCGTGGGAGGTTTTTGAGGATTTATACCTTAAGCAAATCAAGTCCTCAGGATCTTTAGATACCCTCAATCCGAAAGATTTTGAGAACTCTTGCTTGCTTTGTAGCGAGCACACCTCGGAGAAATGCCATAGAAGGCTTCTTGCAGATGAACTACACAAGCTTTGGGGAATCCAAGTAGTCCATCTTTAGTCTTCCTTGAGTTCGCCGATTGCCCGCTTTTCTGCCCGTTGCCCGATTAATTTGCCCGTTTTAATTGGCTAAATTGATATCAGTTTTGTCAGAAATGATTCCAAAAGAAATAATGAAACGAGGCGGGATTTTGTCCCGCCTCGTCCAATTTAAAGAAGAGTCGCCCTATAAGCCGGATCCTGTCCATCGCTTTCGCGAATGGATCACCATCCATCTAGTCACGCAATTGCTCACGTGATCAAGCAACCTACCTGATAACTCGAACGAGCAGTTCTCAAACGCTATCGTTTTGGTCTTGCTCCAAGTGGGGTTTGCCTTGCCATTGATGTCACCA
>CAILBF010000154.1 GCA_903832395.1 uncultured Actinomycetes bacterium
ACCAGTAGAAGGAGAATAATTAATATGGCTGCATATACAGCTGCCGATGTAAAGAGACTTCGTGAAGCAACTGCTGCAGGAATGCTTGATTGCAAAAAAGCACTTGATGAAGCAGAGGGCGATTACGATAAAGCGATCGACCTTATTCGCGTTAAGGGACTCAAAGGAGTCACGAAGCGTGAAGGTCGTCTGACTTCAAATGGTGCAGTCGTTGCAAAGGTTGAGGGCAACCTCGGCGTAATGCTCGAACTAAACTGTGAGACAGATTTCGTGGCCAAGGGTGAGCGTTTCGTTGCCCTTGCCGATGAGCTTTTAGCTCACCTGAAAAATGTTCAATCAGATTCAGTTGAAGCCTTCCTTGCAACAACTATGGCCAGTGGAAGCACTGTTCAATCAGTTATCGATGAGGCCAATGCAATGATGGGCGAGAAGATTGAAATTCGCCGAATTGCAGTTCTGAAAGATTCACCAGTTGGCATTTATCTTCACCGCACAAGTCCAGATCTTCCACCACAAGTTGGCGTTCTCGTTCAACTAGTTAAAGAAGCAGGCGACGTCGGAAAAGATATTGCTCAGCACATTGCAGCCTTTGCTCCACAGTTCGTTAATCGCGAAGATGTGCCGGCAGATCTGATTGAAAATGAGCGACGCATCGCCCACGAAACTGCGATTGAAGAGGGTAAGCCTGAGGCCTCCCTTATGAAAATCGTTGAGGGTCGCGTCACTGGCTTCGTTAAGGAAGTTTCACTTATCGAGCAGTCATTTGCTAAAGATGCCAAGAAGACCGTTAAGCAGATTCTCGATGAGGCAGGAACGGCCGTTAAGGCCTTCCATCGCTTCCGCGTGGGTCAATAGGCTTTAGGGAACTAACGCCTAAGATTTAACCAGCGAACTACTAGTTTAAAAGGAGCATCCATGCCCGGTACACGAGGAACGTATCGGCGGGTGCTCCTTAAACTTTCTGGCGAAGTTTTTGGTGGAGCTAAAGGCATCGGTGTTGATCCCGATGTTGTGCAAGATATTGCTAAACAAATCGCCGACGTTGCGCGCACTGGTGTGCAAGTTGCAATCGTTGTTGGCGGAGGTAACTATTTCCGTGGAGCTGAACTTCAACAGCGCGGAATGGATCGCTCTCGCGCTGACTACATGGGAATGCTCGGAACGGTGATGAACTGTTTAGCGCTTCAAGATTTTCTTGAAAAAGAGGGGATTCAAACCCGCGTTCAGACTGCGATCACAATGGGACAAGTGGCTGAGCCATATGTTCCACTTCGCGCAATCCGTCACTTAGAAAAGGGACGCGTTGTTATTTTTGGCGCAGGCGCTGGAATGCCTTATTTCACAACCGACACAGTGGCTGCTCAACGCGCACTTGAAATCGGAGCAGAGGCACTGTTGCTCGCAAAGAGCGGCGTCGATGGCGTCTATAGCGCCGATCCTAAAAAGGATCCGAAGGCGACAAAGTTCGACAGCATCTCTTACGATGAAGTTTTATCGAAATCCCTTGCCGTTGCCGATGCCGCAGCATTTGCACTATGCCGCGAAAATAAACTACCGATTGTTATCTTTGACTTAATGAACAATGGAAATATTGGCCGCGCAGTACGCGGTGAAATGATCGGAACTTTGGTCGACTAAATCTCTTTATTTATCGGGCACCATCAGCATTGAACTAGATGGACATTCAGTAACACAGATTCCGCAGCCTTTGCAGTAATCTAAATTAATCTCAAAACCCTTGCCTGGACCTAACTTAATGATGGCGTTATCGGGACAGACTCCAAAGCAGTTATCGCACTCAAAGCAGTTGCCACATGACATACATCGGCGAGCTTCATAGAGCGCATTAGTTTCATCCAAACCTTTAACTACCTCAGAGAAATCTTGAGCCCTGCGAGTTGCCTCTAATCGCTCTCGTACAACGTGGGGTGCATCCGTGTAATACCAGGTGTTGAGTTGCTCATAAGTCACGATGTCTCTGTTATCAATTTTTTCATAGGCGGTTTTGCGTAGCCACGCATCGATATTGCGCGCAGCTTTCTTGCCATGGCCGACACCAGTTGTCACCGTTCGATCCGCGGGAATCATGTCACCACCGGCAAAGATTCCAGGATGAGATGTCATCATTGTTGCATCTACTGGCATCACACCATCTTTAGTGTCAATGTCGGCGCTATTTCCAAGGAGAGAGAAATCAACTTCTTGGCCAAGGGCCAAAATTAATGAGTCGGCCGCTAGCGTTTCAAATTCGCCTGTAGGTTGAGGGAAACCATTTTCATCGAGTGCCATTTTTTCAATTTGTAGCGATTTTTCATCGGCATGTTTAACCGTTGATAGCCACTTAACTAAAATTCCCTCTTCAAGGGCCTCGGTAATCTCTTCATCATTTGCTGGGGCCTTATCGCGGGTACGGCGATAAACGATTATGGCC
>CAILBF010000155.1 GCA_903832395.1 uncultured Actinomycetes bacterium
GCCACGATGGAATCACCTGCAATTCTGCGAAGTGACTCGATCTCTTCACCAATTGATGCGGTGACACCAGGCATCATTAAAGAGCGGCGATTGCCAAGCAATGATGTATCAAGAGCTGCTGCATGTAGCGTAAAGCCAACTGCAGATCTGGGGGATGCAAAGACATTCTTAACATCTTTTGTTGCTGGCAGAATTGCTTGGATTCCAACCAGGGGTTCGCGAATTATGTTTGAAAATAGTCCTGACGCTGCCTTATTTGGCGCACCAGGGCGAACGCAGATTGAAGGCAGTCGTAGCCCCACACCATCGATGAATCCTCGCCTGCTGTAATCATTTAGTAAGAGCTCGCCGATTGCTTTTTGCACGCCATAGCTTGTAAGAGGTTGCAAGATGAAGTCATCTTCAATTATCTCTGGATATGGGCCACCATAAACTGCGACCGACGAGGTAAAGACGACCCTGGGGCAGTAGCCATTTGCGACCAAGCGAATTGCCTCAAATAGATTTCGAGTGCCATCAAGGTTTACTCGGTAACCCTTTTCAAAATCTTGTTCTGCTTCGCCAGAAACAACCGCTGCGAGATGGAAAATCAAATCTGGTTTTGTGGCGATTATTTTCTCTGCGGCGCCAGCCACCGTGATATCAGAAATTTCAGACATAGTTTCAAAGCTCGCACCTTGGGGAACGGTTGGTGCGTTATAGGCATCGACGAGATGAAGATGTGAGATTTTGCGGTCTTGGATTTTGCCGAGTCTTGCCAATTCGATTGCGATCTTCTGGCCGAGCATTCCGCCGCCGCCAAGAATAAGGATTCGCATTTGCTGACGGTATTAGATAAATGGGCATAAGAAAAGGCGGCCAATAGCCGCCTGTGTTATTAAAGTTAAAAGATCAGACTTTTACGATCAACTTCACAATATCTTCAGGAGTTGTGCGCTCACCAAGCTTGGCTCCAACATTGGTTGGAATCCCATTAACTTGAGCAGAAGCAAGGAAGGCCAATTGGGTCGCAATTTCACTCATCCAGTAGAAAGCGCCAGGTCCGGCACGATCCAAAATGCGAGTGGCTTCAGCGATTTGATCTTCATTGAACTTTGCGTGGTCATTTTTATCGGCGAAAATTACAGAAAGTAGGTATGCGCGGATATCTGCCGGAATACTTTCAACGCCATCGGCTGTACTCACAAAGCTACGGAATTCAGATTCGAGTTGCTTTGGGCGCTTGGTCTTTTTTAGAAACTCAATGAACAACGAAGCCGGTGTCATCAGCAGGGAAGTGATTAACATGAGGGAAAAGGTACATCGTTAACTTTTACTCATTTTAAAAAAATGGTGTGAGAAGATGGGTGAGATCTAATTTGTAACTTAAGCCACATGAAATCCACGCATAAAAATGGTTTTTTGTCACTTATGCCACTCAAAAAAGAGAGTTTTTTTGTATGTACGGATGGTTAATTTTCACCCACAATCACCCCATTTCGGCGCGCCTTCCAAATTGGAGTTTAGGGATTTAGTTCAATTTTCCCGTACGAACCCACCAACCGCAGATTAGGGAGTCAATTATGAAAGTTTCATTTCGCACTGGATTTATTGCAGTTCTAGGAACCGTTGGAACAATCTTGTCTCTAGGAGGACTTTTTTCGCCAGCGACAGCATTCTCAGATAAGAATTTGTCTATAAGTGCGTTATCAAATTTACGAGCATTCGCCGCCGCCGAAGCGATGATGGCTCTATTTGCACTTTATTCACTTGCCAAAAAACAGTATCAGGATTCAGCTCTAATTTTTCTACTAATTTCAACAATCGGCTGGACAATCGGCCAAGTTCTTAGTTACTTTGCGGACGGAAAGCCAACCTCTTTGGTGGTTATTTCAATCGTCGTGCAGGCAGCTTTCATCCCATTGACTTGGATGGCTCTGAAAAAGAAGTAGTTCCTTTCAAGCACAAAAGCCCTTCAAGAATTTTGAAGGGCTTTTCCTTTTGTGGGTTGTGAGGGACTCGAACCCCCGACCCGGTGATTAAGAGTCACCTGCTCTACCAACTGAGCTAACAACCCGAGCTCATTCAAAGGGGGAAACTTCGAATGCAGTGCAGACCCTATCAGCGCC
>CAILBF010000156.1 GCA_903832395.1 uncultured Actinomycetes bacterium
ATGTTGATTCAAGTAAATGCCGTTGGCACGCTTTGGCTCAATGAACTTCTGCTTCCCCAAATGCTGGCACGAGGTAGTGGCAAAATAATTTTGATCTCATCCGTCGGCGGAGGCATTACTCAATTTGCTGGCTTTAGTTATGCCGATGGAATGTCCAAAGCGGCCGTTGCATTTCTCGGTCGCACTTTAGCTGCCGATTTAGCGCATACAGGCGTCGAAGTTTTTACTATCTGCCCAGGTGCTACAAATACGCCGATGTTTTCGGCAAGCACGCTTCAACATTTATCCGACGCTGATCGCAAAGAATTAATTAGCTCATTGCCAAAGTCCCGATTAATTGAGCCGAAAGAAATCGCTGAACTCGGATTCTTCTTAGCGTCAGAGTCTGGAAAAATTCTCCATGGCGCAGTCATTGATGCCTCTATGGGCTTAGGTGTAAACCCTGGGTTACTGCAAAAGTAATTACAGCAAATTCTTTAATTGCTCCGTGTGGGCTTGCATGTGGTTTCTGGCTTTGCCAATTAGAAATGAGAGGCTGACTTCGCCCGCCTCTGGGTGCGCTGAAAGCCTCTCCCATTGAGTAGGAGAAATTGGCGATAGGGCAACAATAACTAAGTTGCCAATCGATTCAATGAGAGCGAGAGAATTAAGCCAGTCACGACCGGCGTAATTGAGAACATCGGGATATTCATCTTCATTAAATGGAATGACTGGGGGCTTATCGATTGTCAAAGCATTGAAATATCGAAGCGCAAAATGCATTTCAGCATCGGCAACGTGGTGCAAGACGAAAGCAGGTGACCACTCTCCATCTTCCTTTGCCGTAACCGCAGTTTTCGCATCAAATTGCGCTGCCATCGCCATGAACGCACGGAAGTTCTGACCGTATTCATCCAATATCTCTTTACTCATGCGTGAATCCTACTTCCTTAGCGTTGATTTGGAGGTTTAAGAGTCCAATGCACTTGCAAATTGACTTGCATAAAGCTCGTAATAAAATCCCTTGCTGGCCATTAGATTCTCATGGCTGCCCTGTTCGACAATTTTGCCTTTATCCATTACCAAAATTATGTCGGCGTCGCGAATAGTCGAGAGCCTATGAGCGATAACAAAGCTCGTGCGACCCTGACGCAACTTGGCCATTGCGTGCTGAACCATTACCTCAGTACGTGTATCGACCGAAGAAGTCGCCTCATCTAAAATCAAGATTGCTGGGTCTGCCATAAAGGCACGCGCAATCGTTATGAGTTGGCGTTCGCCATTTGAAACTGTCGAATTATCATCGGAGACCATAGATTCGTAACCATCGGGCAGGGATCGCATAAAGTGATCGATGTTGGCCGCTTTTGCCGCTGCAACAACTTTCTCGTTCGTTGGATCTGCACTACCAAAGGCAATATTTTCCCGCATAGTTCCCTCGAAGAGCCACGTATCTTGTAACACCATGCCAAATTGTCGCCGTAAGTCATCACGCGTTAGAGCGCGAATATCAACGCCATCTAAAGTAATTCGCCCAGCATTAACTTCATAGAAGCGCATAATTAAGTTCACTAAAGTCGTTTTTCCGGCTCCAGTTGGACCGACAATTGCAATTGTCTCACCGGGCTTAACTTCCAAATTAAGGTTTTCAATTAATGGCTGCTCTGCAACATAGCTAAAAGTTACATTTTCAAAACATACTTCGCCCTTGGCCCGATCAATTGGGGTAGCTTCCTGTGTCTCTGGCACCTGTTCTACCGCATCTAAGAATTCAAATAACCGTTCGGCAGAGGCAACTCCAGATTGCACGCTATTCATTAATCCAGCTATTTGCGCAAGCGGCATGGCAAATTGGCGAGAGTATTGAATAAATGCTTGAACATCTCCTAATGACATCGAACCGGTAGCAACGCGATATCCACCCAGAACTGCAATTCCAACGTAAATAAGATTTGAAACCAATTGCGTCGTAGGCTGAATAATGCTCGATATAAACTGGGCTTTAAAACTTGATTTGCGAACCTCTTCATTGAGTTTTTCGAAATCCACTATTGCGCTTTCTCTGCGGCCAAAGACTTTCACCAACGAGTGACCCGTGTGCATCTCTTCTACGTGGCCATTGAGTTTGCCGGTCCAATCCCATTGCGCAACAAACTCTTTCTGTGATCGCTTAGCGATACGAACGGAGAGGAAGATGCTGATAGGTATCGCGATTAATGAAACTAGCGCCAACTCCCAACTAATCCACACCATCATGACAAGAACAGAGATTATTGTTAGTAGCGAATTGAGAATTTGCGATAATCCCTGTTGCAGCGAGTTAGCAATATTATCAATGTCGTTTGTTACTCGACTCAATAAGTCTCCACGCGATTGAGTATCGAAGTAACTGAGTGGGAGCCGACCGATTTTTTCCTCAGCTAAACGACGAAGTCTGAAAACAGATCTCTGTGTTACGCCTGCCATGAGATAGGCCTGTATCCACATCAAAACAGATGCGATTACATAAATTCCAACTGCCAGCAACAAAATCTTTGCCACAGCGTTAAAATCAATTCCAACACCAGGAACTGCTGAGCTCTTATTTAAAATATCGGCAAGGTTATTTTGCCCTTTAGCCCGCAAACCCGCGATGGCTTGTGCTTTTGAGATGCCTACCGGCAAACGCCGACCGATGAAACCGTAGAAAATATAATTTGTTGCGCGACCCAGAATCTTTGGTCCAAAGGATCCAATGACAACGCTGATAGTAATGAGCGATAAAACCAACGAAAGAGTCTTTCGTTCAGGGCCGAGTTCACGCAGAAGACGATTAAGTGAGCCTTTAAAGTCTTTTGTCTTTGCTGGAGGTGCCCCAAACATTCCCGCCATTGGACCGCCTCGAGGCCCGGCCGCACCTGGACGCGCAGTACTCATGCCGCCTCCTCCGGACTTAACTGGGAGAGAACTATCTCCTTATATGTTTCACAACTATCCATCAACTCTTGGTGTTTTCCAATTCCTGCAATTGCACCTTGATCTAAAACAATTATTTGATCGGCATTTAGAATCGTACTTACGCGCTGCGCAACAACAATAAGCGTCGAATCACTAGCCGATTTTTCCAAAGCAGCTCGAAGATTGGCATCAGTTGTGAAATCAAGGGCCGAAAAACTGTCATCCAAAATATAAATTTTAGGATTTTTTGCAACGGCGCGCGCAATAGCTAAACGCTGGCGTTGTCCTCCAGAAAAATTCGTTCCCCCCTGTGAAACCGGTGCTAGCAGTTTCTCACCAAGTTCTTCGACAAAATCCTTAGCTTGTGCGATCTCAAGGGCTTGCCACATCGCCTCTTCACTAGCGTTTTCATCACCGTACTTAAGGGTCGATTCAATGGTTCCACCAAAGAGAAAGGCGCGTTGCGGAACTAGGCCAATATTGTGCCAAAGCGATTCAAGGCCTTGATCGCGGAGATTAACGCCATCGATGATGACCTCTCCGCCCGTTGGATCAATAAAACGCGGAATCAAATTAATAAGCGTTGACTTGCCGCTACCGGTACTTCCTACGATGGCGGTGAACTGACCGGGCAGTGCCGTAAAAGTAATGCCCTCAAGAACTGGGTGTTCGGCTCCCGGATACCTAAACTCAACATTCTTAAATTCAATTTTTCCAGTTCGACTTACAGGCGTAATTGGGGCGCTGGTTTCAACCACAGAGGAAGGCGTTAGCAAGACTTCAGAAATGCGTTCGGCACTTGCCGCCGCTCTTGGGATCATCAGCGACATCATGACCGCCATCATGACGCTGGAGAGAATCTGCATTATGTAGGCTAAAAATGCGGTCAGATTGCCAATAGGCATGTCGCCGGTATCAACTAGTTTGCCTCCAAACCAAATGACGGCAACGCTTGTTAAGTTGAGAATGAGCATCAAGACTGGGAACATAACGGCGAAAGTGCGCGTCACGCTTAAGGTCGTGAGCATTAAATCTCGGCTGGCCTCAGCAAATCGCTTCTCTTCAAAATCAGTCTTGACGAAGGCGCGGATAACTCGGATTCCACTTATCTGTTCACGGAGAACTAAATTAATTCGGTCAATCTTTACTTGCATAACGCGAAAAAGCGGAACAATCCTGCGCAGAAGAACCCAAATGAGTAGTGACATCAGCGGAGTTACAACTAATAGAAGCAATGAAAGTCTGGCATTCGTTTTGACGGCCATAATTGATGCGCCAATACCCGTAATCGGTGCGCTGAGCATCATGGTCAATCCCATGAATAAGACCATTTGAACCTGTTGAACATCGTTCGTATTTCGTGTAATTAACGACGGTGCGCCAAATTTATTAAGTTCGCGGGTGGAAAATCTCTCTACCGAAGAAAAAACTGCGCCTCTTAAGTCTGCGCCAAAAGCCATCGATACTTTGGCACTGAAATATCCCAACAATATTGAGGCGCCCATTACTAGGGCTGACGATGCAAGCATCACGAGACCGATTTTCCAAATATAGGAAATATCGCCTTTTGCCACACCATTATTGATGAGTTCGGCATTGAGATTAGGAAGATAGAGATTTGCAATAGATTGAACTAAAAGAAGGATTGAGATAGCACCTACCTGGTAACGATAGGGATATAAATACTCTTTAAGTAACTTCGTCAGCAATTTTTACTTCCTAACTCCAGGTTGAGCATATTGTAAATAACTTTCTACATCAAGGAGTCAGGCTCTTCTCGCTCCATGCAGTGTTCAAGGTCTCAATAAATACTTCAAGGGGTTGGGCCCCCGATATTCCATATTTCATATCGACTACGAAAAATGGCACGCCCGTTGCGCCTAACTGTGCAGCTAACTCTCTGTCAGCAAGGACTTCAGAGTTAAATTCATTTGACGCCAGAAGAGTTATTACATCTGCCGCCGGGATGTCAATGCTTTGAGCTATCGCTGCCAAGTCTTGATCTGAAAATACTGGAAGCGACTTTTCAAAATAACTTGAATACATGGCCTCTAAGAGTTCATCTTGTCTGCCTAAAGTTGCAGCCCACAAAAGAACTCGGTGAGCATTGAAAGTATTACCCGAAAGCGTTGCACTAAGGTCATAGCAAAGCCCCTCGCCATCGGCTATTGCACATACATTGGCTTGCATCTCGGCTACTTGATTTACTGACACTCTATATTTTTCTGCAAGCAATTGCCCAGTAGGAACCGTCTGCTTCATATCTGGTTGAAGTTCAAAAGCGCGGTGGCGAATGACTACGTCGTCCCTGTGTTCAAATTGCTCAAGGGCCGATTCAAGACGACGCTTTCCAATAAAACACCACGGGCACACCACATCGGACCACACATCAATAATCACTTGGTAACACTATCTCTCACCATATGAATATAAAAACGGCCCGGTTGTCGTTCGCTCTCCTGGCTAAATCCTGGGTTTTCAAAACCAATGGCGCGATAAGCAGCTATCGCACCCTCGTTATCGGCCCACACGCCGAGCCCTTGACGCTGCCAGCCCTTTTCAACTGCACAACTATCTAGATACTCAAATAAAGCTCGCAACGCTCCTTGCCCACGATATTTAGGATCACTCCAACATCCACCAATCCAACACGTTGCACCATGATCACCATCTAGAACTTCTACCGACATTATTGCGATATCTATTTCGTCAATGGATGCGACAAGATAATCCAGCTTAGAAAACTTAGACCGCCATTCGCTTTCAGTAAAAGCGCTTTCAACTTCCAATTTTCCGCCAAATGCCTCTGGGCTATCCTGCAATGACTTCAATCGCAGATCCTTCAACCGTGGCCATTGATTGGCCACTAAAATCTCAACTTTTATACGCGAGCTCATGGGTAAATACTGCCCTATAGGTTCTTGGGCTGATGACCATTCATAGCCAGCCCCTAATACTCGTTAAAACCCTCGCCTTTTAAGATTTTAGGGGCACATCTCTCTACGCGGGCTTGCAGTGTTTTGACTTGCTTAGCCGAAGAAAAATGCAGCACGTATGCGCGCTGCCTGCCTGGAGTTAATTTTTTAAACGCAACAGATAATCCCGGAATCTTCTTTAATTCGGCTTGAATATCTTTAGGTACTACTAGTTCGGATGGTTTCTTGAACTCAACTTGCAGTCCAGCTTCTTCAATAGCAATAGCCTCGGAAATGTAAGTTTTGAGGGCTTTTTTCAACTTTATTATCTCTTGAACGCTTGTAAAGCGAATCTGCCGACTGGATTGAACGTTTTCGGTTTGCTGGATAAGAATCTTCTTAGTGTCATTGATCAGTGCGCCCTTGAAAAAAAGAACCGCGCAATAATGCTTGAAACCGTGGATTAAAACCACATTTGCTTTGCCCAAGGTGTAACAGGGCTGGCCCCACTTCAACTCCTCAGTTAAACCGGAGGCCAATGCAACGTCACGTAGCAATTCAAATTCATCGTGCCATTGTGTCGCTTGGCGAAGGAAGATATCTACTTTTCGATTCACGATAGGCCTCCTATCTCGGGCGCCGCCCAAAGGTCAGTAATTAATACTTTACCTTGCAAACGCTTCTCTCAGGGATTTTCGCAAGATAATGACAATTGCCATTGCGATTGCAAACATAAAGAAACTCAGCGCATAGGCCGAGTCCGGATTGATGTCGAGTTCTTGGTAAATTTGTAGAGTCCACGTCTGCGTTGATCCTGGCATTGAGCCAGCGAACATCATCGTTGCCCCGAACTCTCCCAGAATTCGGGCCCAAGCCAGTGCTAAACCAGTAATAATTCCGCTTCGAGCTTGTGGGATTGCAATCAATCGAAGCAGTTGATCATCGCTCGCGCGATCCATCACTGCGGCATCTTCTATATCTCGCGGAACCTGTCGAAAGCTCGACTCAGAAATGAGAATAAGAAATGGCATTCCTATAAAAATCCCGGCGAAGATTACTGCCCATGTCGTAAAGGGCATTTGCCACCCAGTCGCGCGATAGATGGCAGAGCCAAGTAATCCATGTCGACTCAATAATCCAAGAAGTGCAAGACCGGCAACTGTCGGCGGAAGTGCAATCGGTGCAAGTATTAGAGGTCTAATGAAATGTGCAATCTTCATTGTTGTCTGCGACAACCACCAAGCAAGGGGAACTCCAAGTAATAGCGAAGCCAATGCAGCAACTATGGAGGTCCAAAGTGAAAGTTTAACTGCCGCCATTGAACCATCGGCAGTTAACGCTGAGAAAAGCTGCGAGTAAGGAACTTTAATCAGCAGGGCAATTAGAGGAAGCGCAATTATTGCTACAGCTAGGAATGCGGCAATTACCGTCGCCGGGTGCTGACTCCGCTTCTTCACTGTGGAATCTTATAAGGATAAACAATAAAACCACTTGCGGCTAGGAATTTCTTCGCATCAAAACCATTTAAGTACGCATAAAAGG
>CAILBF010000157.1 GCA_903832395.1 uncultured Actinomycetes bacterium
AGAAAGATCGTATTTAAATCCCACGACGAAAATGGTTACTTCACAAATACCTTTACGCTGCAATCAGAAGGCTCAGGGACAACCGTCACCTTTCAACATGATTTTCCAAGAATGAAGGGCATGGGGATGATCCTTGTCCCTCTTTTGGTACCGATTGTCGGAAAGCGCGATACTAAAGTGCGTTTAGGAATGCTAAAAAATAAAGCAGAGGGTAAATAATTTTTAGCGTCATCTGGCTAAACCAAGCGTGAGCCAGTTGCTGAAGGCAAAGCGTGGAGGAGCGATTCCATCTGCAATCTTCTTCACGATCTTTTTTCTCTTGCTCTCGATCCTAGGAAGCATCTATCTTTCAATTGGTGTTGGGAACCCAGTTAATAAAGTCATCGATGGGTTGCTTTCAAGTAGCTCCTTTAAACATGATGCAGGCGACTACTTCGTTTCCAAAACGCTGGAGACGGCCACCGGGGATGAGCGGGCACTTCTTACGGAAAAAGGCCCACAGATCTCAGCAACTGTCACAACCATTTTGAGTAACTCGTTATTCAAGGAGGTAGTTGAGTCGATATCTGATATCGCTTACCACTATTACGTAGGTGGAGCGAAAGCACAACAAAGCGTTGACGTGAAACCCGTTCTTCAATTGGCCCTACCCATTTTGGAATCGGTTGATCCACAATTTTCCAAGTTGAGTAAAGAGCTCGACAAAATAAAACCGATTAAATTACAACCGCAGACTAAGGGTCCGGACGTTGCGCAGATTAAGTCCTATTTCACTCTTGGAGTTTGGCTACTTCTTGCCCTCTCACTTTTGACTCTTCTCTTGTATCTGCGCTTTGCAAATTCTTTGCGTGCTGCGCTTCGAGTACCCGGAATTGTCATACTAAGTGTTGGGGCATTCCTAATAACCTTAAATATTGTGGGAACGGCGATTGTGAAACATCAGGCGGCAACGGCCACTGAGTCATTAGCTCGTGAAGCCATTCCCATAGCGGCTCACACTTTAATTTCACCGATAATGACCAATGGCGTCGCGGAACTTCTTCTTGGTTTGGTCTTATTAGCCCTCAGTTTCTTAAAGGGAGTGCGTCCCGAGAGCTTAGACCCTCCAGTAGTGAACTAATTAAGTACGCTTTCTTAAGTTATGTCCTAATTGTCAAAACTAGGGCTTTAAAACGATACGAATTGGATTACCGATTTTTTTGGCTAGCTTCTCTAATGCCTCTGCTGCTTTCTCTAACGGCACGATTTCTGTTACAGAATGCGATAGATCCAGTCGGCCTTGTCGAACAAACTCAATTAACTCGCTTATATGGTGGGGCTCTGATCCGTAATGCCCAATGAGCTGTGTGCGCATATAGGTAAAGGCCATATCACTTGGGATAACAATTGGTTCATTAGCAATGCCAACGATAATCAATCGACCTTGCTCGCCCAACATAGATAAAGCTTGCTTACGTACTGTCGCTACACCTGCAAAGTCAAAGGCGGCATGTAATCCGCGATGTTCCTTTAACCTAGAATCATCTGGAGCAAAGGCGTAATCGGCGCCACGGGCTAGTGCATTCGCTCTCGCATCCTCACGAGGATCAATTGCGATGATCTTGCTGCAACCGACGATCTTCAGTAACTGGATTGCATGGATACCTAATCCACCAACGCCATAAACTGCAACTGTCTCTCCTGCCTGAATTTTTCCCGCCGATGAAATTGCCGCCCAAGGAGTCGATACAGCATCGGGAATAATCGCAGCCTGCTCAAAGGGCATTGAATCTGGAATCTTCACAACTAGTTCAGCTTTAATAACCAGATACTCAGCCCAGCCACCGTCATAATCAAATCCCAGCGTAGTTATTTGATGAGCATCATTTCGCTCACCTGCAATCACAACGACGTGGTCACCAAGGGCAGATGAATCAACACCCTCACCTAGCTGATCAATTACTCCGGCAACCTCATGTCCAAGGGTTACGTGGTCACTTGTTAAATAACCAGGAGATAAAACTCCTTCTAGAAAATGTACGTCAGATAAACACACACCCGCAGCTGCAACTTTGATGCGAACTTCACCGATGCCTGCATTTGGGGTTGGCACATCAACAACCTCAAATTGTCGCGTTGATACCGTTAACCGCCCTGCTCTCATGCGATTTTTCCTTCTGCTCGATTGATTAAAATCTTTACTGCCTCACCAAATCCGGCAAAAGCTGGATTAGTTGTTTGGCCTGCACGATAACGCGCCCAAATCTGTTGAATAATAACGGCCAATCTAAATAATCCGAAAATCTCGTAAAAAGTAAAGTCCTCACATGCTCGACCACTTAACTGCAGATATCGCTGTACGAACTCTTCTCGTGTTGGCATTCCTGGCAGATGGCTTGGCTGCCTACGCAGTGATGCAAATTCAGGTTCATCATCCCTATCTACCCAATAGGCAAGTGCCGATCCTAAGTCCATGAGTGGATCGCCAACGGTTGCCAGTTCCCAATCTAAAACACCGACTATGCGCGCTTCCTCTAAATTAAAAACAATATTATCTATGCGCCAGTCACCATGAATAATGCATGAATCTACATCGTCAGGTTTATTTGCATCGAGCCAGCCCATAACTCTTTCGCCATTAGGGACATCATCGGTGTGTGCGCTGCGATAACGCTTTGACCATCCATGAACCTGACGCTCGACATACCCCGGCCCCTTATTGAGCTCTTGTAAAATTGAGGAATCAACTGCGTGTAACTTCACTAGACCATTAATGAAAGAATCTGCCAAGACAGAAATATCCGTCGCAGTTAACCCTTGTGCAATATCGCGACGAAATATCTGCCCGATAACTCGATCCATGACATAGAAATCGGAGTCCATGACGGATTGATCTTCACACAGAGCGATCATTTTTGGCACCAGTGGATAGTGCGGTTGCACCCTGGATTGAATGAGATATTCACGTTTCATGTCGTGAGCAGAGACCGCTTTTGTTCCAACAGGTGGCCTACGTAAGACTAAATCTCGTCCGGCATATCGCAGCAAATACGTCAGGTTGGATGCACCACTGCGAAACTGGAACACTTCTGGAAGCTCATCTTCATTAATATATGAGCGTAACCATGCATGCATCTTTGCAACATCAAAGCGGTCCTCTTCACGGACCGCGGTTACATCACTCATGACAAATAAGGTTTGATTTCTAAACGTGCAATATCTCGAATATGAACCTCATCTGGCCCATCGGCGATGCGCAAAGCTCGAACTCCCGCATACATTCCAGCCAGAGGTGTGTCTTGGCTCAGTCCTGCACCACCATAACTTTGAATGGCATGATCAATGATGCGCTCTGCCATCTGAGGCACTGCAACTTTAATCGCAGCAATCTCTTTACGAGCACCTTTTGCTCCTACTGTGTCGATCATCCAAGAGGCTTTGAGAACTAATAGCCGAGCTTGCTCAATATCAATGCGCGCTTGTGCGATCCACTCTTGAATCACACCTTGTTGCACCAACTCTTTTCCAAAAGTTTTACGAACCATGGCGCGCTTAATCATCAACGACAGAGCCCGCTCTGCCATACCAATGGCACGCATGCAATGGTGGATACGACCTGGACCAAGCCTTGCTTGCGCCAAAGCAAAGCCTTCGCCTTCGCCGCCCAAAAGATTGGTAAGTGGAACTCGCACATTAGTAAATGAAACCTCGGCATGGCCGTGTTGATCGATGTACCCGAAGACAGA